>JAICPP010000160.1 GCA_025929805.1 Gemmatimonadales bacterium
AACGTGAGGCGCTCAGGTCGGGCATCCGGGTGGCGAACCCACTTGCCGCCATCGATCGGCGTTGTTCAGTTTCCGGCCCTATGCACCGACCAATTCGATGAGTGATTGGGGCGCCACGCAGCGGGTGGCGGCCAGGGTGGTGCTGACCGAGGGGGTGGTTCTCGCGGGCGAGCTGCACCTCCTGGCCCGAACCACCTACCCGTCCGACAGCGAAAGCCCGCTCGAGATGCTCAATCGGGACGACCCGTTTTTCGCCTTGACGCTGAGTGAGGGCGGGGTGGCCTTCGTATCCAAGGCTCAGGTGGCGGTGGTCTCCTGTCCCGACGTCGCGCCGCTCGACGATCCTGACCGGGCTTCGGCGGCACGGCTGGTGGAGCTCGCCGTGGAGTTGATCGATGGGGTGGAGTATCGTGGCCGGTCCAGCTTCGAGCTCCCGCCCAGCCGTGCCCGGGCACTCGATTATGTCAATGCGCCCGGCCGCTTCTTTACCCTGGGAACCGATGGCATCACCCAGTACATCAACAAGTCGCTGGTACGCCTGATCCGACCCCTCGACTGAGACGCAAGTGGCACGACTCGATAAACTCATCCAGGTAATGCAGGAACAGCGCGCGGAGGCCCTCCAGCTCGCGGTCGGCAGGCCCGCGTCGTTGATGCAGAACGGATCGGTACGCTCGATCACCCGGGAGCCCCTGGGCGAGGCCCAGATCCAGGGTCTCCTGCGGGAGATTGCCTCGGCTGATGCGGCCAACCAGATCGGTTCAACGGAGCCGGTGGCCTTTGCCTACCGCTCACCCTATGGAGAGATCCGAGTGGAGCTCAAGGGAGCGGGCCTGGCAGTGCTTCGCCCGGTGACCCTCACCGCTCCTTTGGCCGGGTCTCCCCCAACCGCACCGGCTGCGCCACAGACTCCGCCGACACCCATTTCTTCCGCCCGCTCCACCCAGGACGCCAGCGAGCAGCGCGCGGCGATGGATACCCTGTTCCGGTTGCTGGTCCAATCCGGCGCGTCCGACCTGCACCTGAGATCCGGCGAGCCCCCTATGCTTCGGGTGCATGGGGAGCTGCGCCGCGAGGAGCAACCGCCGCTCTCGCCCGATCGGTTGGAGGCCATGCTGCTCAGCATCATGACCGCCAAGGAACTAGGTGAGTTCAAGGAATCGGGCGATACCGATTGGGCCTATGAGATCGATGGCTTGGCCCGCTTTCGCTGCAACGCCGGGCGTGACCGCTTCGGCGCACTCGGAGTATTCCGGGTCATCCCGAACCAGATCCGCACGGCGGATGAGATGGGCCTGAGCCGGGAAGTGCAGAACCTGTGCTATCTCACCAAGGGATTGGTGGTGGTGACCGGTCCTACCGGTTCGGGCAAGAGCACGACTCTCGCGAGCCTGGTGGATCTCATCAACCGGACCCGAACCGATCACATCATCACGATCGAAGATCCGATCGAGTTCGTGCACCCCAGCAAGAAGTGTCTGGTCACTCAGCGACAGGTGGGAGTGCACACTCGCTCATTCAAACACGCCCTGCGAGCCGCGCTCCGGGAGGATCCCGACATCATTCTCGTCGGTGAAATGCGTGATCTGGAGACCGTATCGATAGCCATCGAGACGGCGGAGACCGGGCACCTCGTTTTCGGCACGCTCCACACCACCACTGCCGCATCGACCATCGACCGTGTCATCGACCAGTTTCCGGCCGACCGGCAGTCTCAGGTGCGCGTCATGCTGTCTGAATCACTCCGCGGAGTCATTGCCCAGACACTGTGTAAGAAGATCGGCGGTGGCCGCGTGGCTGCGCGGGAGGTGCTGCTCTCGATTCCAGCGGTGTCGAACCTGATCCGAGAAGGGAAGACCTTCCAGATCCCCTCCATCATGCAAACCAATCGGAAAGGCGGCATGGTCACACTCAATGACGCCCTCATCGAGCTGGTTGATGCGAAGTTGGTGGAGCCCAAGGAAGCGTACATGAAGGCGGTTGAAAAGGTGGGCTTCGCCGCGGCACTCAAGGCCAAGCGGCACGACACGTCATTCTTAGGAGAAGGATGACCTTTGGCTCGCCGGTCCGCCCGCCCATCCTGGTCTTGGTCAATCCGCAGGACATCGTCAACATCGCCAGTGCGGTACGGATCGCGAAGAACTTCGGCATCGAGCGGGTTCGGCTGGTCGATCCGGAGGTGTTCGACCCGTATCGGATCGAAGGCATTGCCCATAACACGGCCGATCTGGTTGCCCGCATCGAGATTTTCGATTCTTTAGATGCCGCAATTGACGACTGCGTCTTCACCGCTGTGCTTACCGCCCGGGAACGGGCGGCAAAGCGGCGGGTGTTGCGCCCCCGCGAAGCCGCTACGGCATTAATGGAGGAAGCCGCAGCCGGTCCGGTCGCCATCGTGGCCGGCCGCGAGGATAGTGGGCTTACCAATGCCGAGCTGGATCTGTGCAACGCGCTGGTCACCATCTCCACCCATCCTGCTCACCGGTCGCTGAATCTGGCCCAGGCTGTGGCTATCATGGCGTACGAGAGCTGGAATGCGCGGGGAGGTGAGGACCTCCCCCTGAAGCCGCCTCGCAAGCAAGCGGCTCCTGCCACATCGGGCCAGCTCGAAGAGCTCTTCGCCGACTGGGCGCATGCGCTCGGGTCGATCGACTTCTTCAAGACCAGGCAACCCGAGAACGTGATGCGATCGTTCCGCGAAATGGTGTTTCGCGCGGCACCGGACGGGCGGGAGGCGTCGCTCCTCCGCGCCATGGGAATCGAAGTTGTTCGCTTTCTCGACCGCAGGCACAGCAAGGAGTCGTCATAATGGGGCGCTCGAGCGCGTACTGGGCCGCAAACCTGTATGTCTCGGAAGCCGCGGAACCCGAGCCCGGGGCTCCGCTGAAGGACCTTTCGCCGGCTTTGGCATCCCGTTTCGCCGCGGTTCGTGACGGCCTGCTTCAGATCAAGGGAGTAGCCGAGCAGGTCCGCTTCATGGGAACCATGTGGCGCTGGGCCTGGGAGTACGGGATCGGCAACCGGAAGCTTTGCTGGCTCCACGTGATGAAGCATGGAACGGATGTGACGTTTACCGTATCCGAAAGCGATGAGAGCCGGCTCACCAAGGGCACCAAGGTCGCCGGGATCATTGCCCGCGCCCTGGTGGAGGGCCAGCGCACCGGACCGGTGAAATGGTGCTGGCTCGCGCTCGATGATCGGCGTTCCATCGACGCATTCTTGAGCCTGGCAAGGAGGAAAGCGGAGTGGCTCGCGGAACGGCCGGCCCCGCGACGGGCACCTCGACTCCACGGCGGCCGCGGAGCGGAGGGAGTCGAAGCCGACTGATTCAGTCGGATTAGCTGCGGGTCGGGTTGTGCAATCAAATGGGCGGACTATACTTCGGCGCGCGTTGGCCGAGGCGAAAGAGTCTTTCTTACCGGTGAGATGAAGATGCGTAAGCTGGCATTCGTCCTCGGTGGCGTTGCAGCCGGAGGTATGGCTGCTCTCCTCGCCTCCAGCGAAGCCGGTCCCCAAGCCCAACAGCAAGCGGTAGCGGTCGCCGACTCCGTCCGAGCTCCCGTCATTGCGGACAGCGGCAGTCTCCGAGGTCCGCGACAGCCGATCTTCTTCCGTCACGATATCCACTCCGGCCAATACAAGATTCAATGTCAGTACTGCCACTATTCGGTGGCGGTTTCGCCCGAGCCCGGCATCCCGTCGGTGCAAACCTGCATGGGATGCCATTTGGTGATCGGTGGTACCGATAGCACCCATCAGGCGGAAATCCGCAAGCTCCGTCAGGCCTGGAACGAGAAGCAACCCATTGAATGGGTCCGCATCCACTACCTGCCTCGACACGCTCACTTCCCGCACCAGCGCCACATCAAGGCGCTCGGCCCCAACGCATGCGCCACGTGTCATGGGGAGGTCCAGCGAATGCCCCAGGTATTCAAGGTGAACGAGGTGGACCGGATGGGCTTCTGTGTCACCTGCCACATGGAGCGCAAGGTGTCGCGGGACTGTTCGGTATGTCACTATTAGTCGGGACTCACCAGTCGAGAGTCATGAGTGGGGAATCCCAAGCTTTCGGCTCTCGACCCGCGACTCGCGACTCGCAACCGACCTTCTGGAGCGCGCATGGCTGACGAAACTGGGTCCTCAATCGACCGCCGCCGGTTTCTCACCGTTCTCGGCGTCTCTGGTGGTGGTGCCCTCGCGCTCTCGGGCTGCTCGACGGACCGAGTAGAGAAGCTGATTCCCTACTTGGTCCAGTCCGAGGATCAGGTCCCTGGAGTGGCTACCTGGTACGCGAGCAGCTGCACCGAGTGTCCGACTGGGTGCGGCCTCCACGTACGAACCCGCGAAGGTCGGGCCGTCAAGCTTGAGGGCAACCCCGAGCACCCGATCAACCGGGGGAAACTCTGCTCCCGGGGCCAGGCGGCGCTGCAAGGACTCTACAACCCTGATCGCTTGCAGGGCCCTATGGCCAGGGGTGCAGACGGAAAGTTTCAGCCGATCACCTGGGATGACGCGATTGGGAGACTGGCGACCAAGCTGACAGCTGCCGGGGCCCAGGTAGCGGCGATCTCCGGAGCGGGGCGGGGAACCTTCTCCGATCTGCTGGCGGAGTGGGTGGGAGCGCTGGGAGGTCGGGTGGTGCGTCACCAGCCGTTTGACTCGGAGCCGCTCCGAGCGGCGAACCGCCAGGCCTTCGGGATCGATCAGCTCCCCAGCCATGATTTCTCGAAGGCCAAATACATCGTCTCCTTCGGTGCCGACTTTCTGGAAAGCTGGCCGGGCTCCATCGAGCACCAGCGAGGCTTTGCCCAATCACACGGGTTCGGCCAGCGTGACGTCGCCAAGTTCGTCTACCTCGCGCCGCGCCGGGATCTCACCGGGCTGAATGCCGACGAATGGCATCCCGTCCGCCCCGGCTCCGAGGCGTCCCTCGCACTCGCGATGGCCGGCCTGCTCCTGGAAGAACGGAATGGACCGGCAGCACTCCGTGGGGCGCTGGTGACGTTTACGCCCGAGATGGCCAGCAAGGAGACCGGGTTGCCGGTCGAGACGATTCGCCGCCTCAGCCGTGAGTTCGGTGCCGCGCGTCCCAGCTTGGCGGTGGCGGGGGGTGTTTCCAGCCAGCATGCCGGCGCTGCGGAGGTATGTGCCGCGGTAAACCTGCTCAACTATGCGGCGGGGAACCTGGGGGAGACGGTGCTGTTCGGAGCCAACCCGGACACCGCCGACGGGTATGCAGCGCTTAACGACCTGCTCACCGCGATCGATGCCGGTCGGGTGGCGGTTCTGCTGGTGCACGACAGCAATCCGGCTTATAGCCTGCCGAAGGCCAGTAACTTCGGCTCGCGACTACAGAAGGTGGGCTACAAGGTTTCGATCTCCATGTACCTCGACGAGACCGCCGCCCTGTGCGACCTGCTGCTTCCTCAGCACCACGCTCTCGAACGGTGGGACGATCTCCGGCCTCGGAGCGGGGTGTACAACCTGATGCAGCCCGTCATGGAGCCGGTCTTCGATACTCTACCGGCGGGGGAAATCCTGCTTCGGACTGCCAAGAAGGTCGGTGGTGCACTCGCCAGATTCAACGCAGCGTCGTACCAGGCGCACCTCCAATCCCGCTGGCAGGCCCTCGCCGCCGAGCGCCGCGAGCCTGATTTCAACGCATTCTGGCACGCTGCCGTCCAGCGGGGTGGGGTTTTCGGCGAGCCCGTGAGCACCCCCGCGACTTTGAGCGCTGGTGCCGGGAAGGTGACGTACACCCGCCCGACGTTCGAGGGGACCGGGCAATACGTCCTGGCCCTCTATCCTCACGGGCTTCTCCATGATGGCCGGGGCGCTAACAAACCCTGGTTGCTGGAAAACGGTGATCCGGTAACGAAGATCACCTGGCATTCGTGGGTGGAGCTCCATCCGGAGGCGGCGCGGAAGCTGGATGTGCGGAACGGCGAGATAGTCCGGCTTACCTCGCCCCATGGATCGGTGGAAGCGCCGGTCTACATCTACTCCGGAGTTCATCCCGAAGTCGTGGCCATGCCACTCGGCTTCGGTCATACCGAATACGGCCAGTTTGCCCGGGGCCGCGGCGTAAATGCGTTGGACCTGGTGGGTGCCCCTCGCGGACTCTTCCTTCCCTACGTCTCCACCCGCGTTTCGGTCGAGAAGACCGGCAATTTCAGTCAACTCGCTACGACCGAGGGCAACCCGAGGCAGCTGGGCCGTGGCATCGCCGAAGGGGTTTCGCTGGAAGCTGCCCAGAAGGGTCTCACCGTCGAGCAGGCGTACATTGCCGAGGGCAGGGGAAAGCACGAGGTCAATACCGAACGGGAGCTGGAAGCGGTCCGAGGGTGGAGCAACGAGCAGGCCGAAGCCACCCAGTACGGCGACTACGCCGCGGCCAATCCTCGCTGGGGCATGGCAATCGATCTGGCCAAGTGTACCGGGTGCCAGGCGTGTGTGACGGCGTGCTATGCGGAGAACAACATTCCGACGGTGGGCGAATCCGAGATCCGCAAAGGTCGAGAGATGACCTGGATACGGATAGAGCGCTATTGGGAGGACCCCGCTGATGCCCCTCAGGCCGATGCTCGGTTCGTCCCGATGCTCTGCCAGCATTGCACCAATGCACCCTGCGAGCCGGTGTGTCCGGTCTATGCGGCCTACCACACAGCGGACGGCCTCAACGGCCAGGTCTACAATCGTTGTGTGGGCACCCGCTACTGTGCCAACAACTGCCCTTACAAGGTGCGCTACTTCAACTGGTACAAGTACAACGAGCTGGCCTGGCCGGACCCGCTCCACCTCCAGCTCAATCCCGACGTGACGGTGCGCGCACGCGGAGTGATGGAGAAGTGCACCTTCTGCATCCAGCGGATCCGCGGAGCGCAGAACAAAGCCCGGCTGGAGGACCGGCCGCTCCGCGACGGCGAGTTCACCACCGCCTGCGCCCAGGCCTGTCCGTCCGATGCCATCGTATTTGGGAACCTTACGGACCCGGCGAGCCGGGTGGCACAGCTGCAGCAAAATCCTCGTGGCTATCGTGTGCTGGAGGACCTCAACACGCGCTCGGCCATCACCTACCTGGCCAAGGTACTGCTCCCGAGGGAAGGCTAGCGATGGCCGTGATCACCCCCCCGGCGCCTGTCGTCCACGACACCCATACCGTGCCCCTCACTCACGCGGAGGTGACGCGGGACGTTGTTGGCACCTTGGGACCAGCGAGTCGCGGGTACGTACTCCTGCTGCTTGGTGCGGTTTCCCTCTTTTTGATCGGCCTTATCACCTTTCTCTTCCTGGTGAAAGACGGGCTGGGCCATGCGGGGTACAATCCGCCGGTCTTCTGGAGCGTCTATATCACGACGTTCGTCTTCTGGATCGGCATCGGCCACGCGGGTACACTGGTCTCGGCGATTCTGTTTCTATTCCGGTCTCCCTGGCGCACTGCCGTCTATCGCTCCACCGAGGCGATGACCGTCTTCGCGGTCATGACCGCCGGTCTTTTTCCGATCATCCACATTGGGCGCCAGTGGATCTTCTATTGGCTGCTGCCCTATCCAAATCAGCGGTTTCTCTGGCCGAACTTCAAATCGCCGCTGCTCTGGGACGTCTTTGCCATCTCCACCTATCTCACCGTCTCCACCACCTTCCTGGTTTTCGGGCTGCTGCCCGACTTGGCCGCGGTGCGCGACAAGGTTTCCGGGTGGCGGAAGACGATCTATACCTGGACATCGGCGGGATGGCGCGGGACGGACAATCAGTGGCGCCATTACTCGCGAGCGTATCTCTATCTGGCCGCGTTGGCCACTCCGCTTGTGCTCTCGG
>JAICPP010000341.1 GCA_025929805.1 Gemmatimonadales bacterium
CTTGACCCACCACGAGCACCCGGCACTGGAACAGCTCAAGTTGCGGCAGATCGCATTCGCCGATCTGGTGATTCTGAACAAGGTGGATCTGGCGGGTGCGGCGCACGTTGACCAGGTGAAAGCCTGGATTGATGGATACGTCAATCGGATCCGCATCGTCGAGACCAGCTTCTGCGAGGTCCCCTATGACATCCTCCTGGGCGTTGGCCGCTTTGATCCAACGCGGCGTGATGCGGCTGCCGACGACGTGGACAAACAGCACCACACAACTGATCATGGAGCAGCATTCAGCACTTGGAGCTACGAGTCGGACCGGCCGTTCTCCCTTCCCGCGTTGCGGAAAATGGTGCGCAAGCTGCCGGGCACGGTGTACCGCTGCAAGGGTGTGATCTACGCGGCGGAGGCGCCGGAGCGGCGCACGGCGCTCCAGGTGGTGGGGCGACGGTCGGACGTGACCCTGCTCGATGGATGGGGTGGTCACACGCCCCTGACGCGGATCGTGGCCATCGGCGCTCCCGGTGGGCTGGACTCGGCAGACCTGCGGCAACGCTTTGACGCCTGTACGACGGATACGAGATAAGGAGAGGCGCACGCGATGAGCAGCAACACGCATGATTCCTTCCGGCGTGAAGTTTTGCCGATCCCGGATGAAGCCTATGCGGGTCCAGTCCTCTACGACGCCAACGATCCCGCAGCGGTCTTTCCGCCGATCGAGCAGATTCGCCCGCCCAAAGGCGCGCCGAACGTGCTGGTGGTGCTCCTTGATGACGTCGGCTTCGGGGCCTCCAGCGCCTTCGGCGGGCCGATCAACACGCCCGTCGCCGAGCGACTGGCGGCCAACGGGCTGAAGTACAACCGCTTTCACACCTGCGCCCTCTGTGCCCCGACGCGGGCAGCATTGTTGACGGGGCGCAACCACCACTCGGTCGGCATGGGCGTCGTCACCGAGATGGCGACCGCCGCTCCCGGCTACACCTCGATGATCCCCAACACCAAGACCAGCATCAGCAAGACGCTGCGCGACAACGGCTACGCCACCGCCCAGTTCGGTCAGTGCCACGAGGTGCCGGTCTGGGAAGCAAGCCCGATGGGCCCGTTCGATCGCTGGCCAACCATGAAGGGGTTCGAGAAGTTCTACGGCTTCATCGCCGGGGAGACCAACCAGTGGTTTCCGGAGGTCTTCGACGGTGTAACCCGGGTCGAGGTCCCCAGCGACCCCTCCTATCACTTCACCGAGGACATGGCCGGTAAGGCCATGGACTGGATCAAGGCGCAGAAGGCGATCTATCCCGACAAGCCCTTCTTCATCTACTGGGCGCCGGGCGCCACCCACGCTCCGCACCAGGTCCCCGCGGAATGGATCGAGAAGTACAAAGGCGCGTTCGATGATGGCTGGGACAAGTTGCGCGAGCGCACCTTTGCCCGCCAGAAGGAGTTGGGGGTCATTCCTGCTGATGCCCAACTCACCCCGCGCCCGGAGCAAATTCCGGCCTGGGACGACATGCCGGAAGCTCTCTTGCCAGTTCTGCGCCGGCAGATGGAGACCTACGCGGGCTTTCTGGAGCACACCGACCACAACGTGGGGAAACTGGTCGATCTCCTGGAACAGGCGGAGATCCTGAATGACACCCTCATCTACTACATCATCGGCGACAACGGGGCCTCAGCAGAGGGGACGCTCAACGGCACCTTCAACGAGTTAATTA
>JAICPP010000010.1 GCA_025929805.1 Gemmatimonadales bacterium
ACCTTACTCTGCTGGCTCTCATCCCGATGCTCGGCCTGCCGATCGCCATGATGTCGCTCGGCCACCTGATTCACCTCCGGTCGCAGGAGATCCAGGCGCAGTTCAGCGAACTCACCAGCCATGCGCATGAGAATCTATCCGGGGTGCGGGTCGTACGCTCCTATCGGCAGGAGCGTGCCGAAATCGAGCACTTCCGCCGGCTGAGCGAAACCTACCTGCAGCGCAACCTCCGGCTGGCCCGGGTACAGGGCGCCTTTCATCCTCTGCTTACCTTGTTGGGAGGTGCCAGCGGGCTGGTGGTGTTATATGCGGGCGGACGGCTGGTGATGGGTGGCACGGTTACAGTCGGAGAGTTCGTTGCATTCGGTGTATACCTCGCCATGCTCGTATGGCCTATGATCGCGCTGGGCTGGGCGGTAAATCTCGTTCAACGCGGCGCCGCGTCCATGGGACGGATCAACGAGCTCTTTCGCCAAGCACCCGCGATTGCGAGTGCACCGGACCCGGCTTCGCTCCCTCCGGCCGGCAAGGGCCGAAGCGTCGAGTATCGGGGTATCTGGTTCAGCTATCCCGGTGCCCGCGAACGTGGCTGGGTCCTTCAGGACATCTCCTTCCGCATAGCGCCGGGCTCCTCGCTCGCCATCGTCGGGCCCACCGGGGCCGGCAAGTCTACCCTGGTGGATCTTCTGGTCCGGGCGTATGACCCCGACCGAGGCGCCGTGCTCATCGACGGGGTGGACATCCGCAAACTCTCTCTCCAGGATCTCCGCCGCGCCGTGGGGTTCGTGCCTCAGGAGACCTTCCTCTTCGGCGAGACTCTCCGGCGAAACATTCTGCTGGGAGCGCCTGACGATGGCAGGCTTCAGGAGGTCGCGAACGTTGCGCAGCTCACGGAGGCACTGCCGGCATTACCGCAAGGATTCGAGACGCTCATCGGGGAGCGCGGGATCAACTTGTCGGGGGGTCAGAAACAGCGTGCGGCCATCGCCCGAGCACTGGCCCAGGACCCACCCATCTTCGTGCTGGACGATGCCCTCAGTGCCGTGGATGCACATACCGAGGCGCGTATCCTGGGCGGTCTCCGGAATGCTCTGGTCGGACGTACCAGCATCATCGTATCGCACCGGCTCGCGGCGGTGCGCGATGCAGACTGGATCCTGGTTCTGGATGGCGGGCGAGTCGTAGAGCAGGGCGTTCACGCCGATCTGCTGGCAGCCGGGGGCCGCTACTGGGAGCTACTGCGGCGGCAGCAGATGGAGGAGGAGTTGGAAGAGGAAAGCGTGAAGAGTGAAAAGTGAAAAGTGAACACCCTGTTCACCTGACTGTGTCAAACCACTTTTCACTTTTCACTTTATAACTGCTCCCGCAGGAACTCCGGCGTGAGCCCCTGCAGCCAGCCCGCCAAACGGGTGAACTCCCCAGTCACGAGCAGCAGGCCCACGCAGATCAACATGACCCCCGTGACTCGCATGACCCAGGGCAGGAATCGCCGGAATCGCTGAAACCACTCGAAGAACGATTCGAGCGCCACCGCCGCGAGCAGGAAGGGCAACGCAAGGCCCGCCGAATAGACCGCGAGGAGCAGCACGCCCCGGGTGACATCCGTCGAGGCCGCCGCCAGGGTCAGGATTCCGCCCAACACGGGACCGATGCAGGGAGTCCAGCCGGCCGCAAACGCCATTCCTACCAGCATCGAGCCGAGGTAGCCAAGCGGTTTTCGCTCCAGGCGAAAGCGGCGCTCCTGCAACAGCCAGCCACGATGAACCGCACCGAGGCAGAGTAGTCCAAAGCCAATGATGAGAACGCCGCCGATTCGCTGCACCCATACCTGGTAATAGTTCAGCGCACGCCCCAGTGCAGTCGCACTGGCGCCCAAGAGGATGAAGACCAGCGAGAACCCGCCCACGAACAGCAGCGCATGGACCAGGGCGGCTGGCCGCCGTTCGCTGGTATCGGGAAGCGTCATGCCCGTCAGGAAGCCGATATAGGAGGGAACCAAGGGGAGAACGCAGGGCGAGAGGAAGCTCAAGACACCGGCGGCAAAGGCCACCACGATTCCCAGTGCCGCAGGCTCGCTCATAAGGGTCCCAACTCCTGCTGGCGGCAGGCGCGGCAAACCCCGTAAATCTCAACCCGGTGGCGCCGATGCTGGAAACCATGCTCGTCGGCCAGCACCGGCAGCATTCGTTCCAGCCGCTCGTGGGAGAACTCGACCACCCGGCCGCACCGTTCGCAAATGAGATGCTCGTGATCCGATTGGGCCGCGGCAGGCTCGTAGCGTTTGAACCCCTCGCCGAACTCATGCGCTCGCACCAGACCGCTGTCCACTAGGAGATCCAGTGTGCGATACACCGTGGCGAGGCCGACCCGCTCTCCCCGATCCTTGAGCTCGCGTCGGATTCCCTCGACCGAGAGGTGGTCTTGTGAAAGGAAAACCACCTGGGCGACGAGATTTCGCTGGCGGGTGATGGGTTGACGGTGCTCTCGAAGATGTCGGCGAAACCGCTCGAGGAGTGCCGCTCCTTCGGCCTTATCCAGGCGTGCCATTGGCAGGTGGACCAGCTACAGGAATGGAGGAGAACCAGGTTTCCGGCGCGATAGCGGCCGGCGGATGCTCGTCATCGATTCTTCGCTGCGCCTCCTGGAGGAGTCGGGCGAGGGCTTCGACCGGGCCACTGCCTACCTCCTGAACGGCCGATTCGAACTTACCGCGCTCCTTCCCCTTCACGGCGAGAATGTAGCGGGCGGTGTAAATCCTGCGGCGTTCGCCATCGACTCGCGAGAGCACAGCTGTTCCCCATTCCCGTGCCTCACGCCGCACGGGCGCGAAAACCCAGATGCCATCGATCTCGGCCGGTGGCATCACCTGAGCTACCGCCAGGGCCAGACGCTCCCACCCAGTGCCTTCGGCTGCAGCCCCGCGGGCGGTCATGTGAACTGCTCCCAGCGCTCGGTGTAGAACCTGAGCACATGCATGAAATCCTGCGCGTTCGTGACCACACCGTACGCCTGATGGGTGCCGCGGTCCCGCAGCTTGTTGACTACGAACTCCGTCTGGTCTACACAGATGGTCATCAAAGGCAACGGGGCACCATCACAGAGATAGAATGCCGGGAGCATGTTGCCTACCGCTATGGCATGCAGCGCAGTGGCCACGAAGATGGCCCCCGTCGCCTTCACGGTGTGCTCGCGCATAGCATCCTGGGCCGCGAGATTGTCGGTGTAGACTCCTGGGAGGGGCCCATCATCGCGAATGGATCCGGCAAGTACATAGGGAATTCGATTGGTGACCAGGGCATGCATGATGCCGCTCTTGATCAGTCCGCTCTCGACCGCGCGTTCAATGGAGCCCACGGCCCGCACCCGGTTGATGGCTCGCATGTGCAGGCCGTGCCCGCCTTCGGTGGGCTGGCCCGTGTTGCTCATGCCGAGCGTAGTTCCGAATATTGCGGCCTCGATATCGTGGACCGCCACCGCATTCCCGGCGAGCACCGCCTGGACGTAACCGTTCCGGATGAACCACTCGAAGTCAGCCCGGGCCCGGGAATGCACCAGTGCCGGCCCGATGACCCAGATCAGATACCCACCCCGGCGTTTTTCCTCTCCAACCCGGGCCGCCAACTCCTCATAATTGACCGGCCGTTCACGACTCACCTCGGTGGACATGAACCGGAACTCGTTGGCCCCATGCCCTCCGCCCAGGAACCCTCGAGCGTACACCACGATTCCCTCCGTACCATCCTCCGCCTCGCCCATGGCGATCAGCTCGCCGCGCTGGAGTCGGCGCGGTTCGATGGTCTCCAGCACGCTGCCTCGCTTCACCACCACACAATCCATGCGCGGCCGGATCGGCGCGAGCCAGGCACCTTCCACCCGGATATAGGTCGGAAGATTGGACGTGGAAAAGAATCCCTCAGGCAGCACCCCGTCGGCGGGTAAGGGCGCAAAGCGAGCATCGGGCGCACCGGCGAAGGGCGGCTGGCTGAAGTCGGGTGTTGTATCGGGAGTGGAGGGTGCGTGCATATATCGGGGAGAAGCTAAGCGGGGCTGCAGACGGGATACAAGCGCCGTGCTCGGCGCCACATAGGGGATTAGCTTTGGGGCAACAGGAGATTGCTATGCGGCGGCTGCATGTTTGGCTCATGGTAGGACTGTCACTCACTGCCCAGGTTCCGGCGGCAACCGCGCAGGAGCCAGTGCGCGTCGATACTGTCGTCCGCGATACCGGACAGATCAGGGAGCTGCCCGAGATCACCGTCACCCGTGCACCGGAGCCATTGGAGCGGGTGCCGTACGCGGTGGGGGTGCTGGATCGTACCGAGCTCCAGCGGGGACAACAAACCTTGGGCGTCGACGAGGCGCTCAACAACCTACCCGGCGTGGTGGTATCCAACCGCTACAACTTCTCTCTGGACCAGCGGATCTCCATTCGTGGTTTTGGCAGCCGCTCGAACTTCGGCGTCCGAGGGCTCAAGATTCTCCTGGATGGGGTCCCTCAGACATTGCCGGATGGCCAGAGTCAGCTGACCAATGTCGACTTCGCCGATATCGAAAGAGCCGAGGTGCTCCGCGGCGCGAGCTCCTCGCTGTATGGCAATGCCTCGGGGGGTGTCATCTCTTTCCAGACCGAGCGGGCGGCTCCGGGGCCGTTTGCCCAGCGCGTAAGGCTCCAGGGTGGCAGCGGTGAGCGTGAGGGCGATGCCTACTATAAATGGCAGAGCTGGACCTCAGGCCGCTCCGGGTCGATCAGCGGCACCCTGTCGCTTTCCCAGTTCAAGGCGGACGGCTTCCGTCAGCATAGTGCCGCGGAGTTCCGCCAACTCAACGGCGGGCTGGACTACGCAGTCAGCGGATCGACCATCGCCACGCTGCGACTGAGCTTGGCGGACAACCCCCGGGCCCAGAATCCGGGGGCGCTTACCTTGACGGAATTCCTCACCAACCCGGACTCGGCAGCGGCGAACAATATCCGGCGCGGAGCCGACAAGGATGCACAACAACACCAGCTCGCCCTGGGGCTCCGACACTTCGATGACGCTGGGAACGAGTACGAGGCGACCATCTTCGGGCTGCTCCGAGACCTGGCCAATCCCCTGGCTGCGCCGCCCTTCGACGGGGCACCGCTAACGGCGGGGACTTATGTGGCCATCGATCGAGTCGTGGGTGGCGTCAGAGGGAGCCTCAGCCGGCGGCTCGGCTCGGGGGGGCTGTCGCCCAAGCTGACCACCGGCGTGGATCTGCAGCGAATGCGGGACGACCGGGAAAACTTCGTTTCCGACGCCGGAGCACCCACCGCCGCGGTTCTGCTGGATCAGCGCGAGAAGGTCACCGAACTAGGCCCGTTTGCCCAGCTGCAGTGGAGTCCCCAGGAACGATGGTTGTTGAGCGGAGGTCTGCGGTACGACTGGGTGCGCTTTGACCTGGATGATCGCTTCCTGACTGACGGCGACGACGACGGGGCGCGCACCATGGCTGCACTCAGCGGCAACGCCGGCGTGAGCTGGCTGGTGTCTCAGGAGCTCGTGCCCTACCTGAATATCTCGACTGCATTCGAGACGCCCACCACGACCGAACTGGTCAACCAGCCCGATGGGTCCGGTGGACTCAATCCTGACCTGGGGCCCCAGCGGGCGGTGAATTATGAGGTGGGCGCCAGGGGTCGGCCGTTGCCGGAGTTCAGCTACTCCGTCGCGCTGTTCCTGGGACGCATCACCGACGCCATCGTCCAGGGACCCGAGATAGGAGGGCGCGCATTCTTCCGGAACGCGGGCAAGACCCACAACGATGGGGCAGAGGTCGGCGTCTCGGTGGCTCCTGTGCCAGGGCTCACATTGAATGGCGCGTACACCTACGCCCGCTATCGCTTTGCGGAGTATCAGGTGGCTGACGGGCCTCCGTTGGACGGCTATCGCCTCCCTGGGGTTCCCGAGCACTTCTGGCGTTTCGGACTCCGCACTGCATTGCCGGCGGCTTTCTACCTCGATGCCGACCACACTATCAGCTCCTCGGTGCTGGCGGACGATGCCAACACCATCTGGATACCGGCCTGGGGTGCCGGCGTGACCAATCTCCGGCTGGGCTGGGATGGCCAGGCCGGATTGATGGAGATCGGTCCCTTCCTCGGCGTAAACAATCTTTGGGACCGGCGCTATGTGGGATCGGTTACACTAAACGGTATCGGTGGTCGGGTGTACGAGCCGGCTCCCCGACGGGTCATCTATGTCGGCGCCCAGCTCGGCTACGCGGCAGCGCCGTGAAAGACCTTACAGAAGCGACACGGGATCCCGATCGATGACGAGCCTGGTCTTCCCTTCTCGCTTGAGGCGTTTCGCCGCGTAGCGCACGATCCGGCCGAGGGACTCAGAGGGTCCCTTCAGCAACACATGCCACCGCCACCGATCTTTGATGCGTACCAGCGGACAGGGTGCCGGTCCCAGCACCCCGATCGGCAGCTGGTACTTGCCGATGAGACCGGAGCACCAGTCGGCCAAGCCGGCGGCGCGGCTTCCCACCTCGCGCTCGTTGGGTCCCGAATAGATCAGGTTCACCAGCGAAACCGCTGGCGGATACGGCGGTAGCTCCCGCAGCTCACGCTCCTCCTCCAGAAATCCTTCGGCGTCGTGCTCCGCCGC
This sequence comes from Gemmatimonadales bacterium, assembly GCA_025929805.1. Lineage (GTDB taxonomy): Bacteria > Gemmatimonadota > Gemmatimonadetes > Gemmatimonadales > GWC2-71-9 > CAVVWJ01. The sequence goes on from JAICPP010000010.1 coordinate 6,633, forward strand.
GCGCACCAGGGCGTGGTGCATGGGCTGCCGGGTTTGCACCAGCACACGCCCGCCCTTCGGGCCACGGCCGGCCCGACCCGCCACCTGGGCCAGCAGCTGAAAGGTTCTTTCGGCAGACCGGAAATCGGGCAGATAGAGCCCGGTGTCGGCGTCCACGACTCCTACCAAGGTGACATTGGGAAAGTCCAATCCTTTCGCAATCATCTGAGTTCCGATCAGGATATCGATGTCGCCGTGCTCCACCGAAGTCAGAATTCGCTGGTGCGACCATTTCGTACTGGTCGTGTCCAGATCCATCCGGGCGACGCGAGCCTGGGGATAACGCTCAACCAGCATCCGCTCGAGTTGCTGAGTTCCCACACCCCGCATCTGCTGCACCGGGCTGGCGCACACGCGGCAGGTGAAGGGCAGCGCCTCCTCATGGCCGCAATAGTGGCAACGCAGCCCCGGAGGAAGTTGGTGAACCGTGAGCGAGATGCTGCAGCGAGGACATTGCCAGACTTCCCCGCAGTCGGGGCACTGCAGGAAAGCCGCCCAACCCCGGCGGTTGAGGAGCAGGAGTGCTTGCTCCTTCCGGGCCAGTGTTGCCACGATCGCGGAATCCAACGCCACCGACCAGGCGACTGGTCCGGTACCGCCGACCTTGGGCGCTGCACGCAGGTCGATGATTTCGACCGGAGGCAGCGGTCGAGCCCCGATGCGTTCGGGAAGCCGGATGAGTGCCAGCTTTTGTTCGGTGTGGGCCAGGGTCTCCAGCGAGGGCGTGGCGCTGCCGAGCACCAGGCGGGCACCCTCCAGCCGCGCACGGACGGCGGCGACGTCCCTCGTGTGGTAGCGCGGGGTCTCACCGTTCTTGTAGCTCGCCTCGTGCTCTTCGTCGATCACGATCATCCCGAGCCGGCCCACCGGAGCGAAGACCGCCGAACGGGCCCCGACGGCAACCCGTCGCTCGCCCCGGCGAAGCAGTCTCCATGCGTCAGCGCGCTCACCATCTGACAGGCCGCTATGCAGCACGGCAATGTCGTTGCCGAAGGCGCCCCGGAAGCGGCTCACTGTCTGGGGAGTAAGACCGATCTCGGGAACCAGCACGATGGCTCCTTCACCCCCGGCCAGCACCTGCCGCACCGCTTCCAGGTAGACCAGGGTCTTGCCGCTGCCAGTGACGCCGAACAGCAGAGCTCCCTGTCCCGGCCCGAGGGAATCGATCGCGCCAAGTGCTGCCGCTTGGGCCGGCGTGAGCTCTGTGGGTGGCTGCGTGACAGGCGACCCGGCAAACGGGTCTCGCACCAGCTCGGTCTGCTGAATACGGGCCAGTCCCTGCTGGACCAGTGCTCGGACAACACCGTCGCCAAAGCCCAACTGTTCCGTCAAATGTCGTACTGGCGCGCTACCGCCCAGGGACTCCAGGGCCTCGTACAACTGGCGCTGCCTCGGCCGACGCTTGAAGAGACCTTCCCTTTCCAGCAGGGTGGGCCTCTCTGCTGCAAGCGAAAGGGTGCGCTCGGTAAGCCGGGCTGCTTCGGTGTCGGGTGGTTGCACTCGGAGCGACACGGCTTCGACTCTGGTGAGTCGCTCGACCGCATCCCAGATCGGGCGTTTCAATGCCCGGGCGGCGGTCTGAACCGCGGCCTCCCCACCCCTGCGCTCGAGCCAGGCCACCAGCTCCCCGGCTACACCTCCTTGAATCCGGCTTCCGTTGCGGAGCGAGACGATTACCTGCGATTCACCCCACATTCCTCCGGGAAGAATGGCTTTAAGCGTCAGCCCGAGCGGCGCACCATAGTAGCCGGCAATCCATGCAGCCGTTTCCAGGAGCTCCGGGGACAGTGCCGGCTCAGCGTCGGGGACGGCGAGCACCGGCTTGGGCACAACCGCCGGCGCCTCGCGAGTGATTGCGACGACCAGTCCGATCATTTCCCGCCGGCGAACCGGCACCACGATTCGCGCGCCGGGGACGACCCGGTCGCCCAAGGTCTCGGGAATGCGGTAGGTGTACGGAGTGGCGAGCGGGAGAGGGAGAGCAACCTGGGCAAACCGCTCGGTCATCGGCGCCTGACGCCGAGTCCCGGGCCGGTAGGCAGGGTAACCTGGCCTCCCTCGATGTGGGCACCGACAAATGGATCATCGACCAGCAGGGCGGCCCCGTCGAGATCAACGATGTCCACCAGCGGGGTGACGTGCGCGGCAGCAGTGATCCCCAGCGAGCTCTCGATCATGCATCCGACCATGACCATGAGCCCATGCGCCCGCGCAACCGCTATCATGCGAAGCGCTTCCCGGAGGCCGCCACACTTGGCCAGCTTGATATTGATTCCATCCACCTTGCCGACCAGGGGCGGGATATCGACTGCAACCAGGCAGCTCTCGTCGGCGATGACCGGGATGTCGGCCTGGGCGCTGATGGCTGCGAGGCCCTCGTGATCGTGAGGAGGAAGGGGCTGCTCCAGTACCGTGACACCGAACTCGTCCAGAATGGGCAGCATCCGAATCGCCCGCTTGACCGTCCAGCCACAGTTCGCGTCGACCCGGATCTCCTTGTCGGTTGCCTCCCGAATGGCGCGCAGGATTTCGATATCTTGATCGGTCCCCAGCTTGACCTTGAGAATCGGAAACTGCTCCGCCTCGCGCACTTTTGCCTTGATTCGATCGGGTGTGTCCAGGCCAATGGTAAAAGTGGAACGCGGCGCCAGGCAGGGATCGAGACCCCACAGCCGATACAGTGGAACGCCCAGCCGCTTGCCCACCAAATCGTGCAGAGCCGCCGACAGCGCGGCGCGAGCCGATCCATTCCCTCGCAGCTTGGCCTCCCAGCTCCGTTCCGCGTCTTCCAGGTTGAAAGGATCGGTGGGGAGCATGGACCCGTAGACCTCGAGCGCGGCAAGGACCGACTCCACAGTCTCGCCGTAGAACTTGCTGGGGGCAGCCTCGCCCCAGCCCTCCTGCCCCTCCGCGTCCGTGAGCCGCACCCAGACCGTTCGATGATCACTCTGCCCGCCGCGAGCAATGACGAAGGGATGCTTGGTATGGAGCTTCAGCACTTCAACGTTCATTCTCAGCGGTTGGGGCACGGACCGAATCCCTGAATCACGCGGAAGGTGGCAGGTGAGATCGTCTGATTATACGACTGTGCCTGAGGCGAGGACAGACCGCATCACTGGAGACCCTGCAGATGGGCTGCCAGTCCATCAGCGACGCGGGATGGGACATAGCCTCCTTCCAGCAGCCCCACGATAGGCACCGCTGGCAACCGCTCTCTGATGCGACGCGTCCAATCGGTGTAGTGCGCCGGCTCCAGGGTGAAGCCACCCAGAGGATCGCCTGCCATGGCATCAAAGCCGGCAGAAATCAGCACCAGGTCGGGCGTCCAATCGGTGGTGGCTGTAACGATCGCGGCCCACAGGTCTCCCACATACAGTTCGGGCGGTTTGCCGGGTCCCCTCGGCACATTGAAAATGTTCCCTACCCCACGCTCGCTCGCCGCACCAGTGCCCGGATACCAGGGGTGCTGGTGGAGCGAGACATACCGAACCGACGCATCCGCCTCAACCAGCGCCTGGGTGCCGTTGCCATGATGTACGTCCCAGTCGATGATGAGCACGTGGCGGAGTCCGGCACCCTGGGCATACCGAGCTGCTACTACAACATGATTGACCAGGCAGAATCCCATTCCTCGCGCAGCGAGCGCGTGGTGACCCGGCGGCCGTATCGCCGCAAAGGCATGGCCCCGATCTGACATTGCGTGATCCACCGCCGCGAGGACCGAGCCCGCGGCGCCGAGCGCCGCCGACCAACTATGCTTATTGAGAATGGTATCGAGGAAAAGAACTCCACCGCCTCGTGCACTCATCGCCTCGAGGGAGCGGAGGTAGGGCTCCGAATGAACTGCGAGCAACGGATCCCGCGCGGCGGGAGCCGCCTGCCGCAAGGCAATGCCCGGGTCCTTTCGGCATCGATCCAGCACTGCGAGCAATCTGGCGGGAGTTTCCGGATGATCCGATCCTGGATCATGCTGCAAACAGCTCGGGTGGCTGTAAACCGTCAGAAGCATGGTTTGCGAAGGTGAGATCCCCCGTGCCGCTTATTGGTCACGTAAGACACGACGTATCTCACGCGCCTCCTCAGCTAACGCGCGTCGGGCGGTTCCAATGTCGTCCAGCTTTCGCTTGTACCAGCGCCAATAGAGCAAGACCAGTCCGGATGAGACGAAGAACACCACGCCCAGCAAAGTCAGCACTAGTCGGCCGCTCCACCAACCCAGGCCGGCAAGGGCAACGCCATCGAAGGCGAGCACGCCGGCTGCAACGATTGTGAGGGTTCGAGAGACGTTTGGCGACACAGCTAGCGGACCGGCCGACGGCGTCGGGGCAACACGATGAGAGCTCCGTTTGGTACCAGCCCGGACTCGGCCGCCGAGCGAGACTCGTCGAACAGCTCTGCGCCGCGGAACTTGAGGACGTAATCCGATGGACTACGTCTCACGTGAGAGGCGGCCAGCGCCTGCCGCTTGATCTCGCCAACTGGCGTGGCCGGGGAAACCTCCAGTGGCACCTCGTCCCAGACGTCTTCAACCATGACTCTCAATGGCAAGACCGATGTCATGCCACATGCTCCGAAGGCAACGGAAGGGTAGAAAGGAATCGGTCGACTACCTGATCGAACAGCAGGGTCGACGCCCTTACTCTGGTGCCTGCGGGTGTGGGCCATACCGCAAAGGCAATCTCCTCGCCGCCCTGGCCCCGTAGCGTGAGATAGGACGGACCCTCGCGCTCGGGGTAGGCGGCATACAAGGGTACCCGCTCAGCAAAGAACCGCTTGGCGCGCCGCAGGACGTCGGAACCTTCCAGAGTAGTGATGACTTCGTATACCATAGTGGTTCGAGCGCCTCGAGTGGAGGGATGCGGCAACGACCGCTACCAGCGGATGGAGAGTATACCAACGCAGCGACAAGATATCCTGCTAGCTACGAAACCGCCCGCACGCTGGCTTGAAACACATCACTCGTGCCCAGCAGATCTCGGACGCCTGGCTTTCGACGGAGCACCAGCACCAGATCGCCTTCCGGTGGATCGGCCACCCCGTCGACGGTCAGGTAGCAGGGCAGCGCCGCTCCCTCGGGAATCGGCGCGGTGTAGCGCCGACCACCCCAGTCGAATGCGACTGCGGGAGGCAGCGAGCGAACAATTTGATCGATGAACACGTCATCCTCTACCTGGTACTTCCCATCGGACTGCACTTCGCCGCTGAGAAAGAACGTCGGATCGAACGTCTGGCCCTCGTGACGGGCAAAGTTGTGCTCCACCGCCCAGTCGAAGTCTTCCAGGTCCGGCGCCCGTGCTCTCCACTCCAAATGGTGGCGAAGCTCATGGGTCAGGGTCTCCCACGCCTCGAACCGCCAGTCGAAGTTCTCCCGCCGCCGCGCGAGCTCAGTGAATGAACCATGGTAGAGGAGGATGCGGCTCTGTAGTCCATCCACTCCGCTGCCCACACTCACCGGCAGTGGAACGCACTCGCCCAGCGTGAAGATCTCCGCCTTTTCCGGATGGAGCATGGTACGCGGCGATACTACGACTTCGGCGATCCCGTCCAGAAAATCCGGCGGGACTTCATCACATAAGTGCCGAATCATGGCTTCAAAGTCGGCCAGGCGCATGTTCAATAAGTCACCTTAAATCGATGCCGCAACTCCATTTGCCGTAACTGGTTAAGCGACAGCTCTTAACTTGTCTCTCAAGTATTCCGAGACTCGGCTCAGCGCTAGTCGCTCCTGCTGCATGGAATCACGCTGGCGTACGGTGACTGTCTGCGCAGCGATGGTCTCGCCATCGACGGTGATACCGAACGGTGTCCCTGCCTCATCCATGCGACGGTACCGGCGGCCGATTGCGCCGCTGTCATCGTAGAAGCAGGTGAAGTGCTTGCGGAGGTCGTGATAGAGCGTCGTTGCCAGTTCGGGCATGCCGTCTTTCTTGACCAACGGGAACACTCCTGCCTTGATCGGGGCTATGGTCGGGTGGAGGCCGAGCACGACCCTGGTCTCTGCCTCGACCTCTTCTTCACGATAGGCATCCACCAGCAAGGTGAGCGCCACCCGGTCCGCACCCGCAGAGGTTTCGACGACGTACGGGATGTAGCGCTGGTTCTGCGCCTGATCGAAGTACTCGAGCTTCTTGCCGGAGTATTGCTGGTGCCGGCTGAGGTCGTAGTCTCCCCGGTTGTGAATTCCCTCGATCTCCTGCCAGCCGAAGGGAAACTGATACTGGATGTCGAAGGCCGCTCTTGCGTAGTGCGCCAGCTCGCTGCCGGTATGTTGGTGCCATTGAAGCTTGGATGGATGGAGTCCCATCGAGTGGTGCCAAGCCATCCGCCATTCCCGCCAACGCTCGAACCACTCGCTGTCGGTGCCCGGCTGCACGAAGAACTGCATCTCCATCTGCTCGAACTCCCGGGTCCGAAAAATGAAGTTCCCTGGCGTGATCTCGTTCCGAAAGGCCTTTCCGATCTGGGCAATGCCGAAGGGAAGTCGCTGACGCGACGATTGAAGCACGTTCAGGTAGTTCACGTAAATACCTTGAGCGGTCTCTGGCCGCAGGTAGACCACCGCGGCCGAATCCTCGACCGGGCCCATGAAGGTCTTGAACATGAGGTTGAACAGTCGGGGCTCGGTCAGCGAGCCGCGGGTGCCGCAGACGGGGCACTGGGCATCAGGCTGCCCCGGCGTGCCCTTGATGCGAGGGTCATCGGCACGAAAGCGGTTCTTGCATTGCCGGCAATCCACCAGCGGGTCGGTAAACCCGGCTACGTGGCCGGAAGCCTCCCACACCTTCGGGTGCATGAGGATCGCCGCGTCGAGACCTTCGATATCGTCACGAGCGTGCACCATGGCGTGCCACCAGCGGTCTTTGACGTTCTTCTTTAACTCCACGCCGAGTGGTCCATAGTCCCACACCGATCCCAATCCGCCATAGATCTCGGACGATTGGAAAACAAACCCTCGGCGCTTGCAGAGAGATACCAGTTTATCCATCAGCGAGGTGTCGGCCATCGTCCGGGAGCCAGTGAGAGTAGGGTGCAATCAGCCGGGGGAAGATAAGGGCGCCTCACCGAGGGTAGAAGCGCGACAGAACCAGCAAATTCCGGCGGCGCGGCAGGAATCCGGGCCCCGGGCTCGCTTCCGTATCACTGAGTAAGCCGCGGAAATCCCGCCACTTACATACACAACCTGCATCGGCTCGGAACTTGCCCCGAGCACCGTCCCCTCACCGCTCCCGCAGGTAACGAGGCACGTTGATGGGCCGAAAGTCACGCGCTACGCGTCGGTCTCGAGAGGCGCGATCCACCCCCGAAACCCCCGTAGTTGGGGATGGTGTACGGCGTCGTCCAGCCGTGGCCATGCTCTCCCGCGAGCTGGCTGACTTTCTGGTCGAATTCTCCATCGTGCTCCACAAGCGGTCCATGTACCCGGCTGGGCACCCGCATCTCCAGGATTCGGCCGAGCGTTTCGTGCGCCGTATGAACACTCTGCTGGAAGCTCGCGAGACTGTCACCCTCGGTGTGGCTCGGCATCGCCTTCTGATCGAGAGCGTAACCACCGATCCCAATAACGCGCTGCTGCGGGATCTGGCCCATCGCCTCCATCGTCATCGGATTGCTTCGGTTCACCTGGTCCGCGGCGCCACCCTGGAGGAGGTCGAGGGCTTGCTCAGCTGTTTGAGCTCGGATCCCAAGCGGGGGGAGGGACCGGTGGGCAAGCGTCTGGACCGGTTGGACTCATGGGCTCACGTCAGGCTGCGCCCGGTGGGATACGACCAGTTCGAGCTCCGCGAATCCAGCTCTGAGAACGAGTCCGACCAGCCGCCGCTGGAACCACGAGACAGCTGGGTGGAACTGGCTCAGCTGGCCCTGGCGAGCGAACAGCAGCGCGAGTCCGGCAAGGCCGATCCCCTCGTCGTTGCCGATGCCATTGGGCGGCAGTCGGGCGAGGTGGCGTACGATCGGGTAGTCCTCGGATACCTGGCGCGGGTTGCCGATGAGCTGTCCCGCCGGCGAGGTGGGGTCGCCCAGGACCAATTGGCACAGCGGATCTCGAAGCTGATCCAGGCGCTCGACCCGGAGACGCTCCGACGGCTCTTGGAGGCAAGCGCGGACGCGGCGGAGCAAAGAAAGTTCGTGCTGAACGCCTCCCAGACCCTTGCGGCCGATGCAGTCCTTGAAGTCGTGGAGGCCGCGGCGCGGGCGTCTCACCAGACCATCTCGCACAACCTGCTGCGTCTCCTGCACAAGCTGGCGCACCACGCGGAACAGGGTGCGGCTGGCATCAGGGCGGAAGCCGACGGGGCCCTCCGCACCAACGTGGCCCGCCTGATCGCCGACTGGGACCTGGAAGACCCCAATCCGTCACAGTACAACAGCATTCTCGAGGGGATGGTACGCCGGAGCTCGGCGGAGCTTTCCCTGATCGACCTCCAGTTGGGGTGCGATCCCGAAGTCGTCCTCAAGATGGCAGTCGAGCTGGATTGCGTGGGCCCGCCAGTGTACGCAGCGATTGATGCACTGCTCTCCCAGCGAGAGCTGGTCCGCATCACACAATGCCTCGAGATGGGGCCGCAGACCTCCGCCACGGAGAAGCTCTGGCGTTACCTGGCCACGCCGGAGCGGCTCCAACTGGAGCTTGCGTCCTCACCCTTCGACCAGCAGGCGGTCGCGATCCTGGTCCAGCGCATCGGTGCTGAAGCGGCTGATGCCTTGCTGGACCGGCTGGCCAGTGCCTCCGATCGGTCGACCAGAGCGGCCGTTTTCAAGCAGCTGCTCGTGCTGGGGCCTGATGTGGGAAGAGTGGCGGCGGCACGCCTGCCAGGGGCGCCCTGGTTCGTTCAGCGGAACATACTGGTACTCATCGGGCGGCTGGGGCCTTGGCCCGAGGGATTCTCACCCAGAGAGTATGCCACGAGTGCTGATGCCCGTATCCGCCGAGAGGCTATCAAGCTGATGCTGGACTCGGCTGACCACCACGGAGAGGCGGTCACGCTGGGCCTCGCGGACTCCGACGATGGCATCGTAGCATTGGCGCTTACAGCCGCGCTCGACGAGTGTCCGCCTGCAGCATTACCCGCGGCCCAGCGTATCGCCGCCGACACGAGGCGGTCATCCGAGGCCCGCGTCTTGGCCATCCGGACCCTGGCCCGCAGCCGGACCGCCGACGCTCTGCCGGTGCTGTGTGACCTGGTCATGCACCAGTGGCGTTGGCTGGGGCGTCGGCTGGCTCCGAAATCTCCCGAGCTGCTGGCTGCATTGAGCGCCCTGGCATCCCATTGGTCCGAAGACCCGATGGCGGCGGAGGTGCTGACTCGCGCGCGGCAGCACTCCGATCAGGACATCCGGGCGGCGGCCAACGCCATCCACCATGAGTGATCCGGTCCGCTTCCTCGCAGCATTTTCTCAAGCGCTCTCCACAGTTGGGCTCTACGGCAACGAGCATCCCGCCACCGTGCGGGCAACCCAGACAGCACTGGAGCGTCTAGGTGAGCTTCAGAGCTCAGGTTCGCCTCTGCAGTTCACCTTCCTCTCGGGCGAGGTCCTCTACGGCGCGGAGACCGTTCCGGAGCTCGAAGGGTGGGAATGGTCGAGCCGGCTCATCAAGGCCGGCATCGATCGCATTGAATTCACCGATACGGTGCAGCCCGATCACTTCGCCCGATTTCTGATGTACCTGGCCGTTCGGCTGGGCATGCGGACCGCTTCGAGCATTGATCTGTGGCAGATGGGTGAGTCCTCGATTCGGTTCGGCCAGGTAACGGTGGGACACGACCAGGCCCCTCCCAAGGAAGCCCAGCTTCCGGTTGCGATGCTCAGTTACAGCCTGAAGGAGGAGCGGGAGACGATCGATTGGCTACACCAGGAGATTCAAGGCGGCGCCAAGCTCCCAATCGTCGAAGCCGATGCCGTAGTGCGCTCACTGTCGCTCGCGATGCACGCGGAGCAGGCCATGGTGCTCCCGCTCCTGCAACTGAAGGAGTTCGACCAGTACACCACCACCCACTCTATGAACGTATCGGTGTTGGCGATGGCGCTGGGCGAGTTCCTCGAGCTTGGCGGATCGACCGTCCGTGCACTTGGGATCGCGGGACTGCTGCACGATCTCGGGAAGGTCTGCATCCCGCGGGACATCCTGATCAAGCCGGGGAAGCTCACGGACTCGGAGCGCGACGTTATCCGGCAGCACCCCGTGGTGGGGGCCCGCATGCTCCTGGTCAGCCCTGACCCCATGGATCTTGCCGCCGTGGTGGCATACGAGCATCACGTCATGCTGGATGGGGGAGGATACCCGGCGCTACACGATGCACGGGGCGCACAGTACGCAAGCCGGCTGGTCCACGTCTGTGACGTCTACGACGCCCTCCGCACCAATCGTCCGTACCGTCCGGCCTGGGAATCGGAGCGGGCTATTGCATTTATCGAGGGGCGAGCCGGCATCGAGTTCGATCCGGCCATCGCGCGATCGTTTATCGCAATGATGCGGAAATGGGATCGCCGGATTGCCGTGGTTCCGTTCTGACCGCTCCACCGGTCTGGAGCAGGTGCCGCACGATCAGGTCCCCGTGCCCTCGGGCATTCTCGATGAACAACCGGTTGGCATCGTTCCCGCTGGCAATGACTCCGGCCAGGTAGCATCCGGCCACCGGAGTCGCCATGGTTGCCTCGTCGTGCGATGGCACGCCGGTAACTGGATCGACCGGGACACCGAGTCGCTGCAGCAGACTGGTATCGGCATGGTAGCCGGTCATGGCCAGGACTGCGTCGGCTGGAATCAGCTCGACCCTGTCGCTGCCCTCGGAGACTACCGCCACGTGAGTCGGCGTAATCGAGCGTACCCGTGAGCGCCAGCGGACGGCAATGCTCCCTTCTTTGACTCGATTCACGATGTCGGGCAGCACCCAGGCCTTGACCGTGTGATCGAAGCCCTCGCCGAAGTGAACCAGCGTGACGGTCGCTCCGGCCCGCCAGCTCTCCAGCGCCGCATCCACGCTGCTGTTCCCTGCCCCGATGACGATTACCCGCTGCCGCCAGTAGGGGTGACCCTCGACAAAGTAGTGGGTGACGTGCGGCAGGTTCTCGCCCGGGATATCGAGAAAGTTGGGATTGTCGTAGTAGCCGGTCGCGAACACCATGGCGTTGGCGTAATACCGCTTCTGGTCGTGCCGGCGCTGGACGTCGAGTCGGAACCTAGCCGCCGTCGGATTATCAGACACATTGGCGGCCTCCACCACATCTTCACCCGGGCGAATATCGAGCCCGTAGTGCTCGGCAACCCGGCGATAATAGATGAGCCCATCGCGGCGATTCGGCTTCTCGTGACTGGCGATGAACGGTACGCCGCCGATCTCGATTCGTTCCGGCGTGGAGAAGAAGGTCATGCTGAGCGGGTAGCGTTCGATGGTGGACACGATGGTCCGCCGATCGAGGAGCACACAGCGGATGCCGGCCTGCTTTGCGGCAATGCCGACGGCCAATCCGCAGGGGCCGGCACCAATGACCAGCAGCTCCGTCTGCTCTGAGTTTGGCTGCTCCGCTGCCCCCTGGCCGGGCTCGTGGCGCCCTCCACCGCTCATCTGACCCCCTCTTTACACTTCGATGATCTGGTCCCGCCGGGTTCCCACGCTGACGTAGCGCACCGGAACCCCGGACAGGGTTTCCAATCGGTCCAGATAAGCCCGGGCCGGAGCCGGCAGGTCGGCCAGCTTGCGAGCGCCGCCGGTGGGCTGCCGCCATCCGGGATGAACCTCATACACTGGCTTGACCCGACCCAACGCCTCGGCCTCCGCGGGCATCTCCTCGCATGCCTCACCATCCAGGCGATACATGATTCCGATTGGGATCTCCGCGAAACTGTCCAGGACATCGAGCTTGGTTACCGCCAGTCCGGTCAGCCCGTTCACCCGAGTGGCATAGCGCACCACCGTCGCATCGAACCACCCGCAGCGGCGCGGCCGACCGGTGACAGCGCCGAACTCGCCTCCCAGCTCCCGGAGGCGCTCACCATGCGGGCTTTCCGCCTCGGTAGGAAGTGGCCCGTTGCCCACTCGAGTGGTATACGCCTTCACCACGCCGAGCACTCCATGGATTCCAGTGGGCCCGATGCCGGAACCGACCGCCGCACCGCCGGCCGTCGTATTGGAGGATGTCACGTAAGGGTAGGTACCATGATCGACATCCAGCAGTGCGCCCTGGGCGCCCTCCAGAAGTACCTTGCGCTTTTCCTGCAGCGCACGGTGAACCAGGAGGCCCGCATCCGTCGCCATGGGGAGGAGCCGGGGCGCCAATCGCTCCAGCATCGCGACGTGCAGTTCGAGATCAGCCCGCTCCGCACTCCCCATGAGGTCCAGCAGCTGGTTGGCCCGCTGCACCCGCTCGCCGAGCAAGGCACGCGCGCATTCGACTCGGCGCAGATCAACCACCCGAATGCCCCGGCGACCGTACTTATCCTCGTAAGCCGGTCCGATGCCCCGGCCGGTCGTGCCGAGCTTCTGACTCTTCTCACTGGCCGCATCCAGCAGCTTGTGATAGGGCAGGACCAGGTGGGCACGATCAGAGACATACAGGCGGCCGGTCGTATCGATGCCACGTTCGTGCAGGCTGTCGAGCTCGGCAAAGAGGTTCTCCGGCTCCAGCACGACCCCGTTGCCGATTATGCAGGTGACACGCTGATGCAGAATACCGGAAGGAATCTGGCGTAAGACGAATTGCTTATCGCCGATGACGACGGTATGGCCGGCGTTGGCGCCGCCCTGGTAGCGGACCACCAGATCGGCCCGTTCCGCCAGCACATCGACCAGTTTTCCCTTGCCTTCATCTCCCCACTGTGCCCCGACGACCACGACGCAGGTCGTCTTCGCGTCGAACATGTCATCTCTCCGGCTGTAACAATAAAAGAGCCCCTCGCGGGGCTCCGGCGTCCTTGGGCAAAGCTATCTATCGCCGCTTCCCCCGTCAATTCGAAGCCATCAACCCCGGGACCTCGCTCACTATAGCCTTGCCCACTTGCTCGGCAGTTGCCAAGGAAAGATCGTGGGGGGTGTCACCGGGAGTGTGGATCCGTCGCAGGGTTCTCCAGGTTAGGCGTCCTATTGTTATGCTGCGCGCTCCCGTCCTGGCCAGCGGGGCACTGTCGACAAAAATTCCAAGCGGTAATCGCCGGGACCGGATGGGCAGCCCCAGTGGCGTTAGTCGAGCGGCCAGGTTGCGGGCGAGGCGTTCGCCGCGGGCGTCGTGACTCACCAGATAGAGTTTTCCTTCCTCATCGAGTGTATCGAGGTTCACAAACTCGATGTCTCCTGAGACGGGCATGTGACGGGCGAACACCCGGGCACCGACCAGCCCGAACTCTTCTGCGCTGGTGATGAGAATACCGGTATGGGGATCGGCTATTGTTTCCGCAGCGAACAGCGCGGCGATCACCCCCGTGCCATTGTCCCGGGCTCCCAGCGATCGGCCACTGAGCCGCCCCCGGCCGGCCAGGTACCCACTGGCCAGCGCCAGCCCCGCGGCCAGGATCAGCCATCCCACCGGCAGCGTCCCGCTCAGGCGCACCACACTCAACACCGTCAACACGACGCTGGCAAGGACAGTAGCCCACACCGCTACCAGACGCCCCGCCATCGAGTGCCCCTGCGCTTTGGTATCTAGGTGCGCGACGATCCATCGGGTTGGCGCAATGCCCCGCGTCGCGATGAGATTGGCATCTTCGCGAGGAGCCTCACCCAGCGGGGCCCAACCGAGACCTACGCCGGTGACTACCACCAGCAGAGCGAGGAGACCCGCAACCCAGATCGCCAGTGCGGCCCAGGATGGCAGAGTTTCGGTGTGGAGGAAGGGCAGCAAAACAAGCGCAAGCCCGCCCAAACCGGCGCCGAAGATGGGAAAGGCCTGAAGGCTGGCGGGACTGAAGCTGAACTTCTGTACTTCTACCTTGTATCCCAGCCCGGTGAGGTGATTGCGAATGAGCTCCCGAGCTCTCTCGGCCTCAACGGTGCCGGCTTCCCGCGGGAGTGAGAGCAGCTGCCGGCCTACTTCCTCTATTCCCACATTGGCAGCTTCCTGGGTCAGGATGACGCTACCCGCTTGGACCGCCGCGTGCCGGCGCCGGTACTGATCGTGTTGCCTGCGGTGGCCAGTGCGGCACGCTGTGTGTCGGGGGTAATCTGATCCGACTCGATCAGCTCCTCGAGATGTTGTTCATAGGTCTGCGTCCCCAAATCCTTGCGGCCCTCTCCCATGATCCGCTTGACCTGAGCGACGCGCTCAGGGTCCTTCAGGGACTCGCGCACCGCGGGAGTCGCGATCAGCACCTCGACAGCCGCTACCCTGCCGTCGTCGGCCTTCTTGGGAAGCAGTTGTTGGGAAACGATGGCGCGTACCGCCTCGGAAAAGCGCATCCTGCCCACCTCCCGCTCTTCCGGGGGCAGGGTGCCGATGACGCGCTCGATGGTAGCCACCACATCCGGAGTGGCGATGGTTCCGATCACCAGCCGCCCGGTTTCCGCTGCCTTCAACGCCGTATCGATGGTGGCGGCGTCGGCGATATCCCCCAGCACTACGACATCGGGATCCTGCCGCAGTGCCGCCCGTAAGCCCACCGCCAGGCTGTCGGTGTCGACGCCGACCTCACGCTGAGTAATGGAGCAACTCAGGTCCCGGTGCAGAAACTCGATAGGGTTTTCAATGGTGACAACGTGCTTGTGCAGCGTCCGATTGATGTGGTGAACCATGGCGGCCACGGTGGAGCTCTTTCCGCTCCCGCTGACCCCACTGACCAGAACCAGCCCCCGCTCTGATTCGGCAATCTGCTTCAAGATCTCGGGAAGGCCGAGTGACTCGATGGTGGGTACGGTAAAAGGAATCACCCGCATCACGATCATGAATGACGAGCGCTGACGGAGCACATTCACCCGGAACCGACCCACCCCCGGCATACCCCAGGAGCAATCGAAATCGCGCAGCCGCTCGATGCGGGCACGATCTTCCTCGCTACTGATCAGCTTGAGTGCGATGGACTTGGTCTGATCCGGTGTTAGCCGCTGCTTGGTGAGCGGGACCAGCTTGCCGTTAATCCGGGCTCGGAAGACATCCCCGGCCTTGATGTGGAGATCTGATGCCCCGCGCTCCACCGCTGCTTTGATGATCTTTTCCAACCGGGCCGCCCGGGTAAAGGTGTCTGTCCGCCGTCACTCAGGACTCCAGCCCGCGCTGCACGCGAGATGACAGAGCAGGTGGAGCTGCCATGAGGAAGCCCATGCGGTCCCGTACCTCACGCATGGTTTCACCGGCCATGCGCCGTGCGGTCGAGGCCCCGTCGCCCAGGATCTCGTCCACTCGCTCAGGCTGTTCCTGAAGCCCCAAGGCCCGTTCCCGAATGGGCTTGAGGGTGGCGATGATATTATCGGCCAGTACCCGCTTACAGTCGAGGCACCCCCACTTGGCGCCCCGGCAGTTTTCGGCGACCAGGGCCACCGTCTCGGGGGACGAGAAATACTGGTGCAGATGATAAATATTGCAGATCTCGGGAGTGCCGGGGTCAAGCCTGGTTACCCGGGCCGGATCAGTTTTCGCCGGGCGGAGCTTCTGCCAGATCTCCTCAGGCGTATCCAACAATCCGATCGTGTTACCCAGGCTCTTCGACATCTTGGCCTGACCGTCCAGACCGGTGATCCGCTTGGCTTCGGTCAGGATCGGCTGCGGCTCAGGGAAGAACGTTTCCCCCCTACCAAACTGGGCATTCCACTTCCGCGCGATCTCCCGGGTCAGCTCGAGGTGCTGGATTTGATCCTCACCGACCGGCACCAAGTCGGCACGGTACAGCAGGACGTCCGCCGCCATGAGCACCGGATAGTTGAGCAACCCTGCGGGCACGCTCTCGAAACGCTGCGCCTTATCTTTGAACTGCGTCATCCTCTCGAGCTCGCCCAGTGGTGTCACGGTGTTCAGGAGCCACTGCAGCTCGGAGTGTTCCGGCACATGGGACTGGACGAACAGGATCGCCTGGTCAGGATCGATTCCAGCAGCGAGCAAGCTCGTCGCCATCTCGCGGGTGCGTTGCGCCAGTGACTCCGCTTCGTACTTCGCCGTAATGGCATGAAGGTCCACCACACAGATCAGCGTTTCGTAGCTGCGCTGGAGGTTGACCCAGTTCTGCACCGCGCCGAGCCAGTTTCCGATGTGCAGCTCGCCGGAGGGCTGAATCCCTGAGAATATGCGGGGCATGCGGCAACTTATCCTCTCAAGAGTAAGGGCACAAGCCAGTGTCTCCCTTGGACTTACTGTATCGAGCCAAGTCCGCTGCCGAACTAGCGGCAAGCTTCATCCGGAGCGCGGAGCGACCGGTTGATCCGGCGGGCTGGACCCACAAGGGAAGGCGCGACTTCGTGACCGAGGTCGACCATAAGGCCGAGCAGATCATCGTGGATGTCCTTCAGCGAGGTACTCCCGAAGGACACGTCATCGGAGAGGAGTTGAGTCCCGATCTGGTCACCAAGGGGCTGGTCTGGATCGTCGATCCGCTGGATGGAACGACCAACTTCCTGCACGGCTATCCCTGGTACGCAGTCTCCATTGCTGCGGCCGTGGACGGGGTGCTCGAAGCCGGCGTCGTGCATAACGTGCCCCGGAACGAGTCGTACGTGGCCTCGCGTGGTGGCGGGGCCTGGTTGGGCGAACGCCGGCTCCGGGTCAGCACCATCGAAGATCCCGAGTTCGCGCTGGTGGCAACCGGATTTCCCTTCCGGGAGCTTTCACGACTGGCGGAATACCAAAATCAGTTCGGCAGAGTTGCGGCGGGAACCAGTGGCATACGTCGAGCGGGGGCGGCTGCACTCGACCTGGCTGACGTGGCGGCCGGGCGCTTCGATGGCTTCTGGGAGCAGCGCTTATCGGCTTGGGACATTGCGGCAGGGAGCCTGGTGATTCGTGAAGCCGGCGGAGTAGTCACCGATCTCAGCGGGAGGAACGTTGGCATCGAGCACACGGCGATTGTGGCCGGGAATCCCAGAATCCACAACTGGCTCCTGAAGGTTTTGAATTCCCAGGAATAGTTCACGACACTCCCTCTGTTGCCACTCTGCCACGGTGGTAGAATTGGTTGGGCCGCAAGCCAGGAAGGTGCATGGACGAACTCGAGACACTAGCGGGCGACAGCTCAGTCCAGCAGTGGTCCGACGCGGTGGCGGCGGCGAACGCGACACCGGCCGGCGGAGCGGTTGCCGCACTCGCAACCGCACTGGCGGCGGCTCTGGTGGCCATGGTGGCCGGGCTTACCACCCGGCGGGAGAAATACGCGGCTGTACACAGCTATGCCCAGGAAACCCTCGATCGGGCCGAGATCCTTCGAGCCGACCTTGTCGAGCTTGCTCGCCAGGATGCCATCGTCGTCGCGGAGTACATGGATGCGCTCACCCTGCCGCAGTCCACCGAGTTCGAACGCACGGCGAGGGATGCCGCCAGGCGGGCCGCCCTGCTGGAGGCGGCCCGGGTACAGCTCGAGCTGTTGGATCAAGCCGCCGAAGTCGCCAGTCTGGCAGAGGCTATGGTCGGCTCCGGCGTGGCCACCGCGATCGGCGATGCCGCGACCGCCAGCTTTCTGGCGGCGGCCGCCTGCCGGAGCGCCTACTGGAGTATTCGAGGTAACCTGAAGGCAATCGGCCGGCCCAATGAGACTCGGGTGCTGGTCGAGTCCGCGGTGGTGACGCTGGAGCGGGTGGAAGCGGCGGAAATTCGGGTGCGGCAGGTTCTCGATGAGCGAATCGGGTAACCGGGTCAGGCTGAGGTCAGAATTCGCGGTCCGTTGGCGGTGATTACAATGGTGTGCTCAAAGTGAGCCGATAGGCTGCCATCGGCAGTCACTACCGTCCATTTGTCCCCCAGTGTTCTGGTCACCGGACTTCCCACTGTGATCATCGGCTCTATCGCCAGCGTCATCCCCTCGAGTAGGCGGGGGCCGCGTTTGGGAGCACCGTAGTTAGGAACCTGCGGCTCTTCATGGAAACGGGTGCCGATCCCGTGGCCCACCAGCTCACGCACCACTCCATAGCCCGCACTTTCGGCCACCTGCTGAACTGCATAGCCGATGTCGCCCACGTGATTGCCCACCCGGGCCTGGGCGATGCCGGCCGCCAAGCACTCCTGAGTCACCCGGAGCAGCCGCTCGGTATCGGGAGCCACCTGGCCGACCGGTAGAGTCGTGGCCGAGTCGGCGTGCAAGCCCTCGAGCTGCACTCCCACGTCCACACTCACAATACTCCCCTCCGTCAGTACGCGCTTCGGCGAAGGGATTCCGTGCACGATCTCTTCATCGACCGAGGTACAGAGTGTCTTCGGAAAGCCGTAGAGACCCTTGAACGATGGGACTGCCCCATCGTGACTCCGGATGAAGCGTTCGGCCTCGGCGTCCAGATCCTCGGTGCTCATCCCGGGCCGCAGCACCTCCCGGATGCGGTCCAGCGTTCCGGCCACGATCCGCCCCGCACGGCTCATGATATCGATCTCCCGGGGAGACTTCAGCGTAATCACGCTAATGCTCGAGCGCTCGACGAGCTCGCTGGGCAATCTCCTCCACGGAGCCCACCGCTGGAATCCGTCGTAGCAGGTTTCGCTGTTCATACCAGTCGAGCACCGGCGCGGTCTGTTGTCGATAAGCCTTCAACCGGGTTGCGACAGCCGCAGGGTCGTCGTCCGCCCGTTGCTCGATGTTCCGCCGCTTGTTCAGACGGGCCAGGATCTCCTCATCGGTCACATCGAAAAAGAGAACCGCCTCCATCCGACGTCCGCGTTCTGCCAGCAGGCGCTCCACGCCTTCCGCCTGCGGTATGGTTCGCACCACCCCGTCGAAGATCACTCCCTTGGCCGCTTCGGGCTTTGCCAACTGTTCCCGTACGATTCCCAAGATGATGTCGTCGCTGACGAGATTTCCCGCCTCGATGACCGCCTTTGCCTTCAGCCCCAGCGGCGTCTTCCGCTTTACGGCATCGCGAAGCAGATCACCGGTGGCAAACTTGGGCAGTCCGCGAGCCTCCGAGAGAATGGCACCCTGAGTGCCTTTACCGGCGCCGGGTGGGCCCATGAGTAGGATGTCCATGAGAGTCCTAAAGAGCGTGAAAAGAAAAAAGTGAAGAGTGAAAAGGGCATTCGCCCAGCCCCTTTCACTTTTCACCTTTCACTTTTCACCGTAGTTCACATATACCGCTGCTGACGTCCTCGGAACTTTACTCGTCCAGTCTTCATGAACCCGTCGTATTTGCGCAGCGTACGATGTTGCTCCACCTGGGCGATTGTGTCCAGCAGTACTCCCACCACGATCAGCACCGATGTGCCGCCGAACTGGTATTGAACATTCACCCAGTTCGAGACCACGATCGGTATCAGCGTCACCGCCGCTAGGAAGAGACCACCTGGGAGGGTCACCCGGGCGAGCACCGAGTCGATGTAATCCGCGGTGCTGGCACCAGGCTTCACCCCTGGGATAAACGCGCCTTGCTTCTTCAGGTTCTCCGCCAAATCCACCGAGTTGAAGATGATCGAGGTGTAAAAGTAGCTGAACACCAGGATCAAGACCGCGAACGTCAGGTTGTACGGAAGGTCGCCCGGATTGAAGAAGCTGGCGATCTCGGTCAGAATGGGATTGGTGGTAAAGCTCGCCAACGTCCCCGGCACGATAATGATCGTCTGGGCAAAGATGATGGGCATGACACCCGCGGTGATCAGCCGAATGGGGATGAAGGTCTTCTGGCCTTCCCGAATTCGGCCCCGGCCCATCACCTTGCGAGGTATCTGGATGGGAATTCGTCGAGCAGCGATCGTCATGCCCACGACCGCAGCGATGACTGCGACCAGAATGACCAGAAAGAACACCGCCCCGATCGGTGTGACCACACCGCTTCGGATGAACTGAAGCAGCTGCACGGTACCAGGCCAGAGCCGCTCCAGGATCGAGAAGGTGATGAGGAGGCTCATGCCGTTGCCGATGCCACGCTCGGTGATCTGCTCACCCAGCCACATGACGAAAATCGCGCCGGTGGTGAGCGTCACCACCATGATCAAGCGGGACCAGAACCCTGGGGTGGGCACCGCACCCGGTATGGACTCGGTGAACAGCGCGAAGGTATACGC
>JAICPP010000289.1 GCA_025929805.1 Gemmatimonadales bacterium
ATGAGTCTTCGTACCGACATTAGGACCTTCCTTTCCCCTGTGCGTATGCTCGAAGCTTCAGCCGTGCGCCAGTCGGCGACACGAAACCCGACACGTTTCATCGGGGGCAGGATAGGGGCTGGGCCGCACCAGAGATGTGACACCAAGCACGCCTACCTGACCCCCAAGGGCGCCCCATCGAGCAACTCCCGGACCATACCCCGGGGTGGGATGTTAACTTTATGGTTTACACCGTGATGCAGAATTGACTCCAGATTCCGTCCGCCCCCACCCGGAGACTGACTCTAGCAGACCGGTACAGGCGTGTCACCCCAGGAGTACGAGACCCAGCATGGGATCAGCTGGCATGACATTCACAGGTCCGGTGAGTCCGCCACTTTCCCGGAGAACACTGATCAAGACCGCTGCTGCCACTGCTGCGGCGCTGGTCTTCCCTGCACCGCTCTCCGCTTGTCGTATCAAAGGAGCGGTCCATGGGGTCGACCCGAGCCGAGCCCGCCTCGCCGAGTGGACCCGGGTCCTTCAAACGGAAGGCGTCTCCCGAAGCGAGAGTGGCTTCGGTGGCCAGGCCATCCGAGTGGGCGAGCTGGCGGTAGGCACGCCCTATGAGCCGTACACGCTCGAGTCCTATGTCCGAAGCGGCGGCAGTCCGTTACAGGAGCCGCTCATACTCTCATTGACGCGTTTCGACTGCGTGACCCTGGTAGAGGCCTGCCTGGCCGTGGCCCGAGTGGCCGACGAGGGAAACTCCAGCTGGGAGCGATTCGGACGCGAGGTGGAACGGATGCGTTACCGGGAGGGGCGGCGGCGAGGATACGCCTCTCGGCTCCACTACTTCAGCGAATGGATCGCCGATGGAGCGAAGCGCGGATTAGTGGAGGACATGGGCCGGGAGTTAGGCGGCGCCGAGGACGCAAGACCGCTTCGCTTCATGACAGAAAACCGGACAAAGTACCTCGCGCTTACTCATGAAAACGTTTTCCGGGAGATCGCCGCCATCGAGCGCCGGCTGGATGGCCACCCTCGCCGGGTCATACCCACCAAACGGATCCCCCAGGTCGTGGAGCGGATCGAGACCGGAGACGTGCTGGGGTTCGCCACCGAGATCTCCGGACTGGATGTGACCCACGCGGCGTTTGCCTACCGCGACCGGGACGACACACTTCGAGTGCTTCATGCTCCGCTCTCGGGCGGGGTCGTGGAAGTGACTCGAGCCACTCTTCCTGAGTATGTCGCTGCCATCCGGCGTTCAACCGGCATTCTGGTGGCGCGGCCGCTCCGTGGCTGACCGGCACCTCAGCCGGCGACAGCTGCTCGGCGCGGTGGCGGCCGGTGCAGCGTCCTCCCTGCTTCGACCCCTTTCCCTATGGCCCCAAGAGGGACCGATTGCCCGAGCGATTCCCTCGTCCGGTGAGCAGCTGCCGGTGATCGGGCTGGGCACCTGGATCACGTTCAACGTGGGCGATGACCGGGAGCTGCGGGGTGAATGTACCGAGGTCATGCGGGCCTTCTTTGCGGCAGGCGGGCGAATCATCGACTCGTCGCCCATGTACGGGTCTTCTCAGGCGGTCATCGGTCATGGCCTGGCCGAGCTGGGCCGTCCGACCAGCCTCTTCTCCGCCGACAAGGTATGGACCTCCTCGGGATCTCATGGGGCCGAGCAGATCGAGGAATCCAGGCGCTTCTGGGGCATTCGGAGATTCGACCTCCTCCAGATTCACAACCTATTGTCCTGGGAAACGCACCTTCGAACCCTGCTCGCCATGAAGAAGGAGGGCAGAGTTCGCTACGTCGGCATCACCACGTCGGAGGGCCGGCGACACGACGAGATCGAGCCGATCATGGCGACGCAGCCGATCGACTTCGTACAGATCACCTACAACATCCTGGATCGAGAGGTCGAGGACCGCATCCTGCCACTGGCTCGAGACCGGGGTATTGGAGTCATCGTCAATCGTCCCTTTCGCCAGGGTGATCTGATCCGCTCGGTCGAACGACACCAGCTTCCCTCCTGGGCCGGGGAGATCGGTGCGGTCAACTGGGCCCAGTTCCTTCTCAAGTTCATCGTCTCTCACCCGAATGTGACCTGCGCCATCCCTGCTACCAGCCAGCCGGCGCACGTCAAGGAGAACATGGGTGCCGCGGTTGGGGCGCTCCCTGACGCCGCCTTTCGCCGGCGCATGGTGACCCACGTCGAGTCGCTCTGATGCCGGAGTGGTGGACCTACGGCCTCTCCGATTTCCTGCTGTTTTCGCCCCGCACCTACTATCGCCTGCTGGAACGGTACAATGAAGCAATCTGGCCAGGGCAACTCCTGACGCTCGGGCTCGGGGTGGCTATTCTGGGGCTCCTGCGAGGGGGCGGCTCATGGCAGGGGCGAATCGTATGGGCCATACTGGCGGGCCTGTGGGCGTGGGTCGCATGGGCATTCATATGGGCGCGCTACACCGCAATCAATTGGGCAGCCGTCTACCTGCTTCCACTGTTCGTAATCGAGGTCATGTTGCTTTTCGCTGCAGGAGTGATCGGCCAAGGATTGAAGCTGCGGGTGACCAGGGACCGGCGGAGCATCCTTGGCATCGCGATCTTCACGTTTGCCCTGGCCGCCTACCCGGCCATTGCCCCGCTGGTGGGACGCGACTGGCGCCAGGCAGAGATCTTTGGGGTTACCCCGGATCCAACGGTGCTCGGCACGCTCGGAGTGCTTACGCTGGCAGAAGGGCGGGTGCGCCGGTGGCTCCTGGTTGTACCAATGCTGTGGTGCGTGCTCAGCGGACTGACCCTCTGGGCGATGGAGTCGCCCGAGGCATGGCTGCTCCCCGGCCTGGCACTTCTTTCCTTGGTTGGCGGCAGCGGAAACCGGCAAGGACGAAACGGTTGAGCTTGCTACAATCACAGCCACGCCTGCCGGAAGGCACCGATCGCAACCTGCTCGACAGCCGCTAGCCTGCCGTG
>JAICPP010000046.1 GCA_025929805.1 Gemmatimonadales bacterium
AATGTCGATCATCGGAACCACATTGGGTTCCGAGGTCAGCGCTCCCCGTGCATCTCCGCCTCCACCGGCCATGTCAGTCCTCCTTTTCCGCTTCCGGATCGAACAGTCCGCTGCTGGTTGGCTCAGTTATGGCGGCCATGACCCGGACGCCAGCCTTCCGCGCGGTCTCGACCGCTTCCTGAACCTTGGCGTACTTGAGCTGGTTGTCGGCCTTGAAGTACAGGATCTTGTCTTCGGTTCGGTTGACGAAGCGCGACCGGAGCTGATCTTCCAGCGTGCCGGCCGGTAACGGGCGTCCGTCGAGGAAGTAGTTCCCCGCCTGATCGATGCCGAGCACCACCTCGTTGTCGCCTTCGGGCCGGGGATCCAGGTTCTTGCCCTTGGGCAGCGTGGCCTTGAATCCGGCGGCGATAAGCGGCGTTACGATCATGAAGATGATCAGCAGCACCAGCATGATATCGATCATGGGCACTACGTTCGGCTCGGACTTGACCGAGGTCTGTCCGGCCCCGCCCACTGTCATTGCCATACGCTACCTCCTGCCCCTGCGACCCGGTGCTGCTCAACCATGTACGTGTCCCGAGCCGGTCACGGCCTTCTGGGCCTGGAATTCCTTGGTGAAGATCGAGCGGCCGAATTCGCTGCCCACACTCTTGATCAGATAATCGATCAGTTCCTTCGAAGTATAGGTCATCTCGACGGTCAGGTTCTCGATCTTGGTGGTGAAGTAGTTGTACGCCCACACTGCCGGGATGGCCACCAGGAGGCCGAAGGCCGTCGTGATCAACGCTTCCGCGATGCCGGCGGAGATACCGGCCAGACCACCCGACGCGCCCTGCGCCGCCATACCGGTGAACGCATTGACGATACCCATGGTGGTGCCCAGCAAGCCGACGAACGGCGCGGTCGACCCCACCGTGGCGAGAATGCCGATGCCGCGCTTGAAGTCGGCGAGTGTTATCAGCATCTGGCGTTCGACCGCCCGTTCCGCCGAATTGATGTCGGCGGCAGTGATGGTGGCTCGATCACGGAGCAGCGGCTTCACCTCGGACAGCGCTTCGCCCACCACACGGGCGACATGGCTCTTCTTGTTCTTCTCAGCCAGGGAGATCGCCTGATCCAGGTTCTCTTCCTGAATGGCCCGCGAGAACTGGGGGGCGAACTTCCGGGTCTCGGCCTGGGCTCGCTGGAACTGAATGAACTTCGAGATCATGATGGTCAGCGACCAGATGGACATGATCGCCAGGATGACCACGATGCCCTTGGCGAAGTATCCCATTTGGTCCCAGAGATGAAGCAGATCTACGCTCATGTTGTATTGCCTCCAGGGGGGACGAAGCTACTGCTGCTTGAACGAAACGGCCTGCTGGACCAGCTGGCGAACCGGACGGCCCTTGAACCGCGCCGGCTTGAAGACACTCTTGAGAATTGCTTCACGAGCCGGCTCGGCGAACGCGGGATGACTGGTCTTCATGACTTTGAACGATGAGGACTCCACGTGCCCGGTGGTGTCCACGATGAACTGCATCTCCACCCGGCCGGTAATGCCGGCGCTCGCCAGGACGGGCGGATAGCGAGGAGTGGGCTGCGAGATCACCTGGACCGGGTCGTCCAACTGGGCCTCCAGGAAGACCTCGCCCGTCACCGGACCGGTTCCCCCGACGATGCCTGTGCCGATGCCGCCCTCGACACCCTTGCCGGTAAAGTCACGCGGGTCGAAAGGCTTCTCGCTGAGGTCCACCGGCGGAATGTCCTTGGGGATATCCGTGGGAGCCACGACGGTCTGGAATCCCTTCGGGGGGGGATTCGCGGCGACCACGACGTCCGGCGGTGGCTGCTCGGGTGGCGGTTTGGCCGGCTCCGGCGGCTTCAGGAACACCATGGTCGTGTCGACCGGCCGGTCTCGGATGGTCTCCGCCACGCCCTGGGTGGCTTTCACCGCCCCAACCACAAGGAGCACATGGAGCACTACGGACAGCACAGTCTGACCCAGCGTGCGCTGTTTCTTATGCTTGGATTCGATCAGGTTCTCGAACACGCTACTACCTCCAGGGGGGGAGGATGATCGTGCCCGGAAAGTAAAGCCGGCTGAAAACACTTACTTTACCCGCAGATGTCATTTCAATTACAGACGGATTAGCGATTGCGCACCAAACCGCCAGACGACCTACCCTGCGGGACGACACAACCCTATAGAGAGCACCAGCGCTTCCCCGTGATCTGACTCACAGGAGCAGCCTATGTTACCCCTGCCTCCATTTTTGGCAAGCGAACCGTAAACGAGGAGCCACGCCCCGGGCGGCTCTGCACTGTGATCGAGCCCCCGTGCGCCTCCGCAATCCATTTCGTGATCGCCAGGCCGAGCCCCGTACCGGGACGCTCGCCGGTGCGGGAGCGCGCGGGGTCCGCCCGCCAAAACCGCTCGAAGATGTGGGGCAGGTCGCCGGGGGCGATTCCGATTCCAGTGTCTCTGACCGTGATGGTTACCGAGTCGGCATTGTCCTCGAGGCGCAGCGTAACGGTTCCTCCCTGAGGGGTGTACTTGATGGCGTTGGTCACCATGTTGAGCAGCATCTCGCGGATCCGGTGGCGATCGACCGCGAGGCGTACCGGCTCGTCCGGCATGGTGTGGACCGCTGTCACCCCGGCGCTTTCGCCCAACATGCCCGCGGTTTCCGCCACGTCGGCCACCAGCTCGCGGAGATCGGTTTCCTCGACCGCCAGGGGCGCCCGTCCCTCATCTGCGCGGGCCAGCGTCAGCAGATTCTCCACGATCTCCGTCATCTGATTGATCTGGGCCAATGTCTCATCCAATGACTGGAGGATTTCGGAGGGAGTGCCGGGGTGGACGAGGGCACGCTCGACGCCGGCCCGGAGCACCATGAGCGGAGTCTTCAGTTCATGGCTCGCGTCCGCCGTGAAGCGATGGAGACTGGAGAAGCTCTGTTCCAGACGGGCCAGCATTCCGTTTACGGTGGCGGCCAAGCGGGCCATCTCGTCGCCCGAGAGCGGTACGGCCAGCCGACGGTGGAGACTGGTTCCGTCGCTGATCGCGTCTACTTCGTCCATGATGCCCTGCACCGGGCGCAGACTGGTTCCGGCCAGCCAGTAACCTAGTAATCCTGCTCCCAAAAGAATCAATGGAGCTATGAGCAACATGGAGCGCAGCAGATCACTGGGTCCGAAGGACGCTTGCTTCGTAGGTGTGGCCACCAGCAAGCCCCCCACCAGAGGACCAGCATTGTCCACCAGGACTACCAGGTAGCGAACACTGCCGATCGGCGGAGGCAGGCTCAGCTCCCCCGAGTGGCGGGTCAGCGGAAGCGTATCCAGGGGGGCGGTCAATCGCTCGAGTGCGGGCGCGTTCAGCGTCCGAGCGATGTCGGAGAGCCCCAACACCTGGCCGCCGGTGTCGGCAACAATGAGATAGTCGCGGGTAGCCTCCAGATAGGCGCTGATACCCGGATCGAGTGATGGCTTGAGATTCGACGTGGTGACGATCCGGCCCAGCACGCTATAGGACTGCGATAGCCAGCGTTGGGCGAGATCGGCTTCGAGGCTGAGGCGCTGGTCCAGCTCGCGGATGCTCGCCTGGCGGCGCTCGAGGTACAGCGCGGTTCCGAACGCCAGCACAGTCACCGCGAGCGCCACCGTATACCACAAGGTGAGCCGCCGGCGGATGGTGGCCATCTCAGGCCTTCACAACGTACCCGACGCCGCGAACCGTATGCACCAGCTTTTGCGCATGACCGGTGTCCACCTTTTTGCGCAGGCGGTTGATCACCACGTCCACGATGTTGGTTCCCGGATCGAAGTGGTAGTCCCAGGCATACTCGGTAATCAGCGTCCGGGACATGACCCGGCCGGCATGCCGCATCAGATATTCGAGAACCGTGTACTCCTTGGGAGTGAGCTCGATCCGCTCGCCCGCCCGCCTGACCTCGCGACTCTCGGCGTCGAGCTCCAGATCCCCTACCCGTAAGACGGGAGATCGGATCTGCTTGGGCCGCCTCCCCAATGCCTCTACCCGGGCCAACAGCTCCTCGAACGCAAAGGGCTTGGTCACATAGTCGTCGGCCCCGGACCGGAGCGCCTGCACCTTGAAGTCGACGGCGTCCTGCGCGGTCAGTACGAGAATAGGGGTCGTGTTACCCCGGTCTCGTAGCATCCGGAGGACCTCGAGCCCACTCATCTCCGGCAATCGTAGATCCAGCACGATGAGGTCGTACCGTCCACCAGAGGCCAGCCGGAGCCCTTCCATGCCGTCCTCAACCAGATCGGCCTGATACCGTTGCTCTTCCAGACCTCGCTTGACGTACCGCCCGACCGTACGATCGTCCTCGACCACGAGAATCTTCATGCATGCACCGGAAGAAAAACCCGGAAGATCGATCCCCGTCCGGGTTGGCTGTCCACTTCAATCCGTCCGCGGTGGTCCTCCACTATTCCATAGCAGATGGAGAGGCCCAACCCGGTGCCTCGGCCGGGCGGCTTGGTAGTGTAGAAGGGCTCGAAGATCTTCGACTGCTCCGCCCGTGGGATGCCAACCCCATTGTCCTCGATCTCCACCACCACTTCATCCGGGTGATTATGATTTCGCGCGGTTCGCACGGTGAGCTGGCCCCGCCGGTCGTCCATTGCGTCCACCGCGTTCAGCATCAGAGCCATCAGGACCTGCGTCAGCTGCTCCGCGTTCCCCTCCGTTGCCGGGAGCGAGGCATCGAGCTCCCGCACCAGACTGAGCCGCTTGAAACGCTGGTGGTGCTTGAGCAAAAACAGGGTCTCATCGACCAGCGCGTTGAGCACCACGCGCCCCTTGGCCTTTCCCTTGGGTCGGCTGAAGTCCAGAAGCCCGTCCACAATGCGAGTGCAGCGGTCCACTTCCTTGTCGATGATCTCCAGGTACTCGCCCACGGCGGTTTTTTCCGGCTCGACCAGGGCGCCCAGCCGCCCGTCTATCGCCGCAACACAGGCACTGATGGTGGCCAGGGGATTGTTGATCTCGTGCATGACGCCGGCGGCCAGTTGCCCGATCGCGGCCAGCTTTTCGCTCTGCATGATCTGGCCCTGGGTGCGGCGGGACTCGGTGACATCCTCTCCGATGGTGATGACATGACTGATCTGGTCCCCCTCGAGACGCATCGGGATCTTACTCAGCCGGAACGATCGCACCTCCCCACCGAGAGTCACGTCGAGCTCGTCCTGCAGGATCTCGCCGGTTTGAAAGACCCGGTCGAAGTCCGCCCGCAGCTCTTCGGCCGGCTGCCGGGTGAGCACCTCGAACACCTGACGGCCCACGACCTCGTCGCGGCGAAGTCCGGGCGCACCGATCTCGCGCTGCCGGTTCCAGATCTGGATCCGGTAGTCCCGGTCGACCACATACAGTCCAATCGGCAGGCTATCGATGATGAGACTAATGAACCGTCGCTGCGCATCGATCTCCCTCGACTGCGCGGCGACCTCCACCGCCAGGTCTGCAGACAAGGCGATCGCGGCCAGGAACGGTGCCAGCAGGTCGGCAGTGACGGTGAGGATCTCTCGCTGCTCCGGTCCGATCTCCGGGCGAACCTCGAGCAGTCCCATGAGCGTTTCTTCATGCTCGAGTGAGAGACGCACCCCCGGGCCGGTGGTCGGGAGGTAGTCCAGGGAAGGGATGGAACGAGGCTCCTCGCTTCCTGGAGGAGCCGTGACTACGCGGAACCCGCTGGCTTGAGCTTCTCGAAACCAGACAGCCACTTGCTCCGCCGGGAGCCCGCAACGCAGCAGCTCCGCCACCGCGGTGAGCGTCTCATCCGCCTCGCCGCCGGTGTTCAACAGCTTGGCTACCCGGCCAACCAGTCCCAGCGCTTGGGATGCGGTCAGGGAACACTCGCTCTCGTTGGAGAAGCGACTGCCACGCTCAGAATCCGCCAGTCGCCATCGATACGCCGGAATACGATGTGCTCGAGCCAGTCGGTTTCGATCTGGCCCGGCCCGGAGGGGGTGACCCGTCGGGTCACCACCCAGGCGGCTGCCAGATCTCCTTCCTGGCGAAGATCGGTCCGCAGGATCCGAACGTCGAAGTTCTGGCGCTCAACTCCGCGGAGCCAGCGTTCCAGCGTGAGAATGGCGGCGTCGATCGAGACTGCCTGATGGTAGTTGGTGGGCGCGCCCGGTCCTACCGGGCCCGCATAGGTGCCGTCCTGCCAGAACAGAGATCGAACCCGGCCCCAGTCCCGTTGGGATAGACTGCGGACATACTGACTGAGCAAACGTTGGATGGTGTCCTCGTCCCGGCGGGTCCCGGTGGGGGTGTGGTCCTCGATTCGACAGCCCGACACCGCCAGGAAACCGATGCAAAGCGCCGCGAACGGTCGGCGGCTCAGGCGGATAGTCGGTGCGCCTCCAGTTGCGCGAGGAGCTCCTGGTTCTCCCTCCTGGTGCCGGGGGTCTCCTCCGAGAAGGCCCAGCGGACAATGCCGTTCGTATCGATGAGCACGTAGGCACGATTGGAAAAGAACTTATCTTCGATCAACGTGCCGTACTTACGGCTCACCTCGCGCTTGAAGTCACTCAGCAGATCGACCGCAATCCGCTCCTTTGCTTTGAACTCCTTCAGGGTTGGGATGGAATCGACACTGATGGGCAGCACCACCGTGTTGCCATCACGAAAACGGTCGTAATCATCGGTAAACGCGCACATCTCCTGGGTGCACACCTTGGTGAACGCCAGGGGAAAGAAGGCGAGGAGCACGTTTCGGCCCCTCAGCTTCGAGAGGGCGACGTCGATCCCCGCCGTTGAAGGAAGCGTGAAGTCGGGAGCTGGTGTCCCCGGTGCCGGCAGTGAAGCCATCAGCTCAGTCTCTCACCTCATGGCCTTTTCCCGGCCTCTGGCCTTCTCGAACCGGCGCGCCACGTCGGTCCAGTTGACCACGTTCCACCAGGCCGCCACGTAGTCGGGCCGGCGATTCTGGTATTTCAGATAGTACGCATGCTCCCACACATCACAGCCGAGCACCGGCGTCTTCCCGGTCATAAGAGGGGAATCCTGATTGGGCGTGCTCTCAATCGCCAGCTTTCCACTCCGATCCGCGGTGAGCCAGCCCCAGCCACTGCCAAAGCGGCCGATGCAGGCCTTGGCGAACTGCTCCTTGAACCCGGCAAAACCGCCAAAGGCAGCGTTGATCGCGTTGGCCAGGTCACCGGCAGGCTCCTTGGCTCCGCCCGGCGCCATCATCTCCCAAAAGATCGTATGGTTCGCGTGCCCGCCGCCGTTGTTGCGGACGGGAGTTCGAATCGCTTCGGGCAGCTTGTCTACATTGGCCATCAGCTCTTCGATAGACTTATTCTGCAGATCGGGATGAGGCTCCAGCGCCGCGTTGAGATTGTTGACGTAGGTGGCATGATGCTTGTCATGATGCAGCCGCATCGTCGGCTCGTCGATGTGCGGTTCCAGCGCCTTGTAATCGTACGGTAAGGGGGGAAGGGTGAACGCCATGACCAACTCCTCGCGTAGAAGACATCTACGTTCTACATGCATTCGATCGAATCGGCGGAAATATCATTGCGTGCAGGAGAGGGGTCAACGAGCGTGATGGGGCGCCATCCTGCCTTGATTGCATGAGCGAGAGCCCGCACCCTCGACTGGCCCCGCTCGGGCCCGTGCATCTGGTGCATCTGTTTCCTGGCTTACACGACGAGCTGATGCGCCTGCTGCGCGGGCTCCGCCCGGCCGACTGGGACAAGCCGACCGCATGCGCACTCTGGTCGGTCAAGGACATCGTGGCACACCTGCTCGACAGCTGTCTTCGGCGGCTCTCCTTTGGCCGCGACCGGTGCATTCCCAAGACCGACCACCCCATCGCCGGCTACGCCGATCTGGTCACTTACCTCAATCAGCTGAATGCCGAGTGGGTTGCGGCCTGCCGCCGGCTGAGTCCCCAGGTTCTCATGGACCTCATGGATCTCGCGTCAGCGCAGCTCCATGCCTACTTCGAGTCACTGGATCCCCATGCTACCTCGCTCTTCGGGGTAGCGTGGGCCGGCCAGGACAGCTCACCCAACTGGTTCGACGTGGGACGGGAGTATACCGAGCGCTGGCTGCATCAGCAGCAGATCCGGGAAGCGGTCGGAGCTCCCGGCTTGAATGGAAGGGAGTGGCTTAACCCCGCACTCGACATATTCCTGCGGGCCTTGCCTTTCACGTACCGGCAGGTAAAGGCCGAGCCTGGTACGAGCGTCCAAGTGGATATTCGGGGCGATGCCGGCGGCGTCTGGACACTGGCGCGCGGCTCCGACAGGTGGAGTCTATTCGCAGGCGCCGATCCCGGAGCGGCAGCCCGAATAATCCTCGATCAGGAAACCGCATGGAAGCTCTTCTCCAAGGGGCTCTCCGCTGACCAGGCCAGACGAGCCATCCGCATCGAAGGCGACTCTGCCCTGGGGGCCCCGGTACTCGGCACCCTGGCCGTCATGGCTTGATTGTGGATCGTATCTTGCACGGCTCATGGCTTCGAGCGAAGCAGCATCTCGCCGGATGTGCTGGCTCTCTCTGACAAACGGCATTCAGATCGTGCAAACGCCGGGCGGGCGCGATGTAACCTCCTCGGGTGAAACGCAACCGTCGCGGACATATGCAACGCATCCACGGCTCAGCCACCGAGCAGAAGGGGACCCTTCACAGTGACCGTAGCGATCGATATCAACCCGGCGGTGGCCTCGGCCAAAGCGTTCTTGAGCGATGCGAGAGCTCGGAACGGAGGGCTGGCTAAGCGGAAGACCTGGCGTCCCGCCAGCGAGCTCGCGGTCGACCTGGGCACCGCAAATACGCTGGTGTTCGTGAAGGGCGAGGGCGTGGTGCTGAACGAGCCTTCGGTGGCAGCTATCGAACAGGCGACCGGCAACATCCTAGGGATCGGCCTCGAAGCCAAGCGGATGCTGGGACGGACCCCCGAAGGAGTTCTGGCGGTGCGGCCCATGAAGGACGGTGTTATCGCCGACTTTCACGTTGCCGAGAAGATGCTCCGCCACTTCCTCCGGATGGTGATCGACCGGACCATTCTGCGGGTCAAGCCAACCGTCGTCGTATGCGTCCCGTCCGGCATTACCGAGGTCGAGCGGCGTGCGGTCCGTGACTCGGCGCAGTCGGCTGGAGTAAAGCGCCTGTTCATGGTGGCCGAGCCCATGGCCGCGGCGATCGGAGTCGGACTTCCCGTGGAGACGCCGGTGGGCAGTATGGTCATCGACATCGGCGGAGGCACCACCAATATCGCCGTCATCGCGCTCTCCGGAATTGTCTGCGATGCCTCCATCCGCACCGGCGGCGACGAGCTCGATCAGGCAATCGTACAGTTCATGCGGAAGACCTACAGTCTCCTGATCGGCGAGCCGACCGCCGAGCGGATCAAGATCACCCTGGGCTCAGCGGTTCCGCTCGAGCGCGAAGGGGAGATGGACGTAAAAGGCCGTGATCTGGTCTCCGGCCTCCCCAAGACGATCCGCATCGATTCCCGCGGCGTGCGGGACGCCATCCAGGAACCAGTCTCTCACATCATCAATGCAGTTCGGCGCGCCCTCGAGATGACGCCACCGGAGCTGGCCAGCGATGTGCTCGAGCACGGCATTATGCTGACTGGCGGCAGCTCGCAGATCCGTGGATTGGATCAGCGGCTGATGACCGAGACTGGTCTGCCGGTCCGCATGGATGAGGATCCGCTTACCTCGGTGGTACGAGGCACCGGCAAGATTCTCGACGACTTCGCCCGGTACGGCACCGTTCTGACAACCTGATCGCCGAGACGCTGCGGCGTCGCCTAGCACCGTATTCATCACACCGGCATTCCCGCCTCAGCGGCGAGGGTGCCGGTGTGGTTTTTGTGGGGGAGAGCCATGGTCTAGACTCTGGACCCCTGCACCCTACACCTTCAACCATGACTAATCCTGCCACTGAGGTCGCACCCTGGGTGGAGCGGCTCGCCCGGGTGGGGTACGCCGCCAAGGCGCTCCTGTACATCACCGTGGGGGTGCTGGCCGCCCAAGCTGCGCTGGGGCCGGGGGGCCGGGTCACCGATACCGAGGGAGCTCTCCGGGAAGTCAATGAAGGGGATGCTGGTCAAGTGGTGCTCCTCGTCGTGGCCGCTGGGCTGATCGGCTACGCCGTCTGGCGATTGGTGGAAGCCATCCTAGATCCGGAACGCCGGGGTACCAACGCCAAGGGAATCGCCTTGCGCGTGGGATTTGCGGTGCGGGGGCTGTTTCATGGCGCACTGGGAATCACCGCCTTGCGGCTGGCACTCGGCGCGGGCTCCGGGTCCACCGGCGATGAAGTGCGCCGCTGGACGGAGCGGGCGTTCGCGCTGCCTGCGGGGGAACTGGTTGTGGGATTAGCTGCAGCGTGGATAGCGGGATACGGAGTCTACCAGTTCTATCGCGCGGTGACTCCCAAAATGCGACGGCATCTCCACCTGAGCGAGCTCCCCGACGATTTTCGCCGATGGGTGCTTCGCGTGAGTCGGTTCGGCATTGCGGCCCGCGGTGTCGTGTTCTGTCTCATTGGATTCTTTCTTACCCGGGCTGTATTGAACCATGACGCCCGCCAGGCGGGCGGAGTCCAACAATCGTTGCGGACCTTGGCCGAGCTCGGCCGTTGGCCTTTCGCGGTGGTGGCTGTGGGTCTGGTGGCGTACGGAGTTTACGAGCTGCTGAACGCCCGATATCGGCGGATCGTGGTTAGCTGAGCGGAACGGCAGGCCAGGGCTCCCCCGGAGGAGACCGCGACGCGCGCCAGGCCCGGGACAGGAGGAATCCGACACCGTTTCGATGCAGAAGGAAGGCCCCGGGCAAAGTGGTGATAATGGAAGTGGCCCAGAGTGAGAAAGCCAATCCAACGCTGAGCTCCCGCTGCACCCCGAACAGGCTGTAGATCACCACAACGGCGGTCTCGGCCAATCCCCAACTCTCCAGAAAGCCCAAGGTTCGGCGGGCCAACATCACGAGAGCCGTCACGGCCAGAAACGGCAGCAAGCCGAAATCGATTCCCAGACCTAGCGCCAACAGATACAGCGCGAGAAACTGGAGGGTGTGCTCACCCAGATTGAAGAGAAGGTTGGCCCGAAGAAGTGCTCGCCTCTTCCGGTAATCGACCACGCTCGTGGAGAACCGGTCGAGGGTCTCGAATGCACGGTGCGGTGCCCAGCGACGAACCAGGCGGCCCATCCACTCGTGGGCATCCGGATAGGTGGCAAGAAACACGACCAGGCCCACCAGCGCGGCACAGCCCAGCATCAGCGTGATAATGGTATGATCGGAGCCACTGGTCACGAGGACCAGGTAGACGGCCGCCAGCCCAGCGAGAATGACACTGGACACCGCCGCAACCAGTTTCTCCAATACCATCGAGGCCAGGATGAGTGGCAGCTGGACTCCGGCGCGCTGCCCCAGAAACCCGCGCAATACCTCGCCGCCAACGGATGTGGGCAGGATCAGCGCCGCAAAACCCGATTGGTAGTAGATGGCCACCGCGTCCCGGACTCGCATCCTGCCGCCCGCACCATTGACCAGGTGTCGCCACTTGAGACCCATCACCACGCGGTCCGCCGATAGCACCAGCAAGGCCAGCGTCAGCAAGCCGGCGGGAATGCTGGTCAGGGCTCGCACCACCTCGCGGAGATCGACCAGTAGAATGAGCGCTGCGACTATGGCGAGGGTCAAAATGGTATTGATCACCCGGCGAGCCACTACGCGTCGGCGTTCCTGCGGTGGTCCAGCCGCGTTAACTGGCCGGCTGAACCTGGCTGAACCAATCATTACCTCTCCTGGCAGCTGCAGGGCACAGATCCCTGCCTCCAGTGTAAGCAAAACTGTATTTTTGTAAACCTTGACTTGACACCTATCCATGGATGAACGAAGACTCGGCGGAGTAGTGCGGCGGCTGCGTGAGGGCCAGGGCCTGACGCTGCGGGCAGTGGCGGAGCGTACTGGCTTCTCGGCCAGCTTTCTTTCCCAGGTGGAGAACGATCAAGCCTCTCCCTCGATCAGTTCGATGGAGCGGATCGCTGCCGCCCTGGGTGTCACGTTATCGGAGTTTTTCCAGACTGCAGAGCGGGAGAGTGTGGCCAAAATAGTGCGGGCGAGCGCCCGCCAAACCTTGTACAGCCAATGGTCCCGGGCGCGAATCGAGTCTCTCGCCAGCGGCGAGCTGAACGGAAGACTGCACCCGGTGGTGGTTACGATGAAGCCCGGCGGGAGCAGCGGAAAGCGTCCCCATCCGGCGCCCTTCGAGGAGTTTGCGTTGGTGCTCAGTGGCTCGGTAGTGCTGACCACCGAAGATTCCGAGCAGGTTTTAGGTACTGGCGACGCGGTGACAATTCGGGCGGGCGCCCTGCGACGCTGGCACAATCCCACCCAAGAACCGACTCAGGTCATCGTTGTTTCGGGCCGTTAGCACCTGATCGGAGGGTAAACGAGGTTAGACGCTCGGGGGTAAGGGGTCCACGCCAGAGGGCGACACTGTCGATGGCAGTACTGTCGGTGACGAGGGCTTCGATTGTCCTTGGAGCGCCAGCACTTCACGGACCCTCGAGGCAAGGGCCATTGGAGTAAACGGCTTGGGTAGCACGGGCCCAAGCAGGTCAGTCCCGCCGCCGAGATACACCCCCGAGATGAGCACGACCGGCAAATGAGGATGCCGCTTGGAAAGCTCCAATACCAGCTGACGTCCATCCATCCTGGGCATGCTCACATCAGCGATGACGAGATCGACGTGCCGGCCATTCTCCAGCACGGCCAACGCTTCCATCCCATCGGCGGCCGCGTAGACCTGGTAGTGTTCCGATTCCATGGTTCGGGTGAGGAGCGAACGCATGATCTCCTCATCGTCCACCACCAACACGGTTGGGGAGTGAAGCTGAAGCGGTGAGGGCGCAGACATGGACCCCTACCTTCCGCCGCGAGGGCGGCGCAACCCGTGGGTTACGGCAACCTGCGTTGACCAGGGGAGGTGGAATCTAGGCCCCGGATGAAAAACGGTAAGGGCCAGTCAGCGGGAAGGTAGAGGTTGGCCGAACCTGCAGAAATGGAGCGGACCGGGATCGAACCGGCGACCCCCTGCTTGCAAAGCAGGTGCTCTCCCAGCTGAGCTACCGCCCCGAAGGTACTACCAGCCTGCAAGTTAGCCGCTCCGGCTCCATGCCCCAAGTGGTGTGCCAAGAATGCTGTGCGTACTGCAGCAAGAGAGCGGCCCCTGTTCTCACCAGCTGAGAACAGGGGCCGCAGGTAGTTGTACCTAGCGGCGGACGCCGCTCACGGCTACGGAATCACGGTCGCATGAACCCCTACCACCACATCCACGAAGTCCGGCTCGCCTGCTGCGCCGGGGTTCTCGCCATCCTCGAAGTTGATGACCCAGTCGGGGAAAGTGCCCGTGAAGGTTGCGGCAGGAGGCCCTAAGGGAGGGGCGCCGTTGTTGGGGATGCCCTGCACGAACCGGATCACTACCTGCGAGCCCGCCTCATAGACGATCAGCTCGTCCAGAGGGCCGCCAAAGATTCCGAGCTCTCTACCCTCGACCTCCGAGCATACTGCCAGGAACACCTGGTCCGAGATGGGGGGCGGAGTGACGACTCGCTGCTTCCGCAGGTCACAGTTGATGTCGAGCAACTTGAGCTTCATGGTGGACCGGACGGGGACGTTGAAGGCGCAGTCCACCACGACTGCGTCAGCGAGATTCTTGTTGATGCAGCCCTCCGCCCCCGCCACCGGTGGAGTGACGGTAATCGTCTGGGTCTCGACGTCGGTGGCACCTTCGTTGTCGGTCACGGTGAGCGTGACAGTAAAGTTCGTCGGAACGGTAATGGCGTAGGTATGCAACGGATTCATCACATCGGCAGTACCGAAGTCGCCGAAGGTCCAGGCGTAGGTCACGATAGTACCAGGGGCCGGGTCGGTGCTGGTGCTGCTGAAGGTGCAGGCCGCTCCTGAACAGCTATGGGTGAAGCCCGCCGTTGGTGGCGTGTTGACCAGGGGAGGCGCGATGGTGATGGGGCTGGTCTTGGTGTGGCTCGAGCCCTCGGCATCCCGTACGGTCAGGCTGACGTTGAAGGTTCCGACAGTGGTATAGGTGAACGATGCGTTCGCGGTAGTCGCGTCGGGAGTGCCATTACCATCGAAGTCCCAGCTCCACTCCGTCACCGCTACATCATCTGTGCTGGTGCTGGCGAAGTCACATGCCACCCCGATGGTGCAGGGCGGAACCACAAAGTTCGCCACCGGCGCGCTGTTGCCGATGGTGATGGTGCTGGTCTTTGCGTGGCTCAGGCCTTGAGCATCCCGCACCGTCAGGCTGACGCTGAAGTCCCCGGCAGTGGTATAGGTATACGAGGCGTTGGCCGTGTTGGCGTCCGCAGTACCATCGCCGTTGAAATCCCAGCTCCACTCCGTTACGGCCACATCGTCAGTGCTGGTGCTGGTAAAATCACAGGCCAGGTTGAGGGCGCATGGCGGCAGAGCAAAGTTCGCCACTGGGGCGGTATTCTCGGATGGGGGAGTGCCGGCGCCATCACTACAGGCTAAGGCCAGGACCAGCGTTCCAGTTACGGCGGCGAGCACACCGATTGATCGCATAATCATCTCAGCCAGGATCAGAAGTGCGTAGGGAGCAGACGGAGTTGCCGCGTGGCGCGTGACCGCGCACCACTTGTGAGTCCCGCTGCATGCGCCAGAGCCGTGCCAGTTGCAGGCGATCTTTCGCGCATCCCGGATCCCCTTCGTAAAGGCTTGGTTTTTAAGGGCTTATGCCGCTGATCCATGGAAGCAGCATACCTGTGCGACAAGCCTACACCTGTGGCGACGGCCAGCGGCGCGGTCCCCCTAGCGGCCGGTCCAGCGTCGGGTACCGAGCACCTCGTCGATCCTGCTTTCCAGGACTCTCAGCGCCCTGGGCGCGCTTCCGCAGCCATGGTCGTGCTCGATGCGCTTGGTGCGGCCGCCAGAGCTCACCGAAGTGATCACTGTGGGCGCATCCGGTACGTAGCGGCCGCAGACCAGCTCATCGGGCCGGTAACGGCTGGGGAACCGGAAGTATCCGGCCGCTTCCAACTCTGCCAGCAGCGCATCTACCCGCGACCTGGGGATACTGGCGGTCTCGGTTCCCCGCCGGCGGACTTCTTCCCTCCCTTCGTAGGTCACCAAACCTTCCGGAGTTATCGATACCGCATACACCGGACAGCGGGCGGCGCATGGGCTGCGGTAGAGCGTCACCGCGAAGGGCGGCGTGCCTGACGCTGTGACCGAGCTGTCCGGAGCCGGCGGTGCTTGGCTCCTCGGTGCCCACGCTGAGCACGCCACAATCAGAGAGGCATAAAGTGTCCGCGGCATGGGATCCATGTCCGGCATGGGTCAGCGGCGCGGCACGACCTTCCAGAGCTCCCCGTTCTCCTGGTCGGTGACGAGGTACAACGCTCCATCGGGGCCTTGCCGAACGTCGCGCACCCGCTGGCGCCGCTCGGCGAGCAGATGCTCTTCCCCGGTGACCTTGTTGTCCTTCAACTCGAGGCGAACCAGCCTCATCTCCCGAAGAGCGCCGACGAACAGACTGCCCTTCCATCCCGGGAAGGCGTCGCCGGTATAGAACTGCATTCCTGAGGGTGCGATGACCGGATCCCAGTAATACACCGGCTGCTCGTAGCCTTCCCGTGCCGTCACCGCGCCAGAGATGGCGGTTCCGGCATACTCCTCGCCATAAGCCACTAGAGGCCAACCGTAATTCATCCCCTTCCCCACCCGGTTCAACTCGTCTCCACCATTGGTCCCATGCTCCACGTCCCAGAGCTGCCATTCGGGATCGAATCCCGCCGCCTGGATGTTGCGGTGACCCAGACTCCAGATCTCCGGCAGCGCGTTGGCTTGTCCCACGAAGGGATTGTCTTTGGGTGCGGCACCATCGGGAGTGATCCGCAGAATCTTGCCCATGTGACTGTCGAGCCGCTGTGCCTGCGCCCGCATCGGCTTGTCCGACCTCTCCCCCAGCGTGACGTACAGCATGCCCTCGCGGTCGAAGAAGAGCCGCGACCCATAGTGTTTGTCGCCATCGTAAATCGGCTTGGCCCGGAAGATTACCTTCACCTGATCGAGGCGCTGGTGATCGGGTGACAGGACGCCACGGGCTACGCTGGTCGCATTGCCCCCCTGTCTCGGCTCGGAATAGCTCCAGAAGATGGTACGGTCAGAGTCGAAGCCGGGGCTCAGGGCCACGTCGAGCAACCCTCCCTGGCCCCGGGCATCCACTTTGGGCACCCCTGCGATCGGCTGGCCCAGCTTGCCGGCTGCGGAGACTACCCGCATGCGGCCCGGCTTCTCGGTAACGAGCAGATTGCCGTCGGGGAGCGGCTCCACCGCCCAGGGATGCTCCAGGTTCTTCGTGAGCACCACAACCTGGTAGGCGACGTTCGACTTGACTCCGCAAGCGCGGGTTTGGCCCGGAAATGCCGGACGCTGGTTCGCCGCGTTGGGGTCGCGAGTCTCGAGCGGCGGGCAGGTGGCGGCACTCCCTGAAGCCGTATCACTGGAGCCCTGGGATCGGGCGCTGGCTGCCAGGTTTCTGGAATCTCCAGTGCACCCAGTGACGGCTGCCGCAAGGGAAAGGATGGTAATGATAGCAAGACGGTTAGTCATGGTTCCTCTGAAGAAGCGTGTACGTGGTGATCAGACAATTCCTGACGGTCCCCTCGGTCGACCCGTTCGGTTCGGCTCGACATTCTCCCTACACACGATTACGGCAGCACCCCACCATTCGATGTAAGAAACCTACTGGGTCCACTC
>JAICPP010000128.1 GCA_025929805.1 Gemmatimonadales bacterium
CAGCATGCCGCCGAGCCAGCGCTCAGTCACATAGAAGGCCGCACAGGTCTGGGCTTCGGCCTGGACGATAGCCTTGAGCTGCTTCTTGGTGCACACGAAGAGCACGCCGTCGCCCTTGAGCACCACACTGCGCAACAGCTCCTGCGCCTTGGCGATTTGGCGAAGGGTTTTCTGGAGGTCGATGATGTAGATGCCGGAACGTTCAGCGAAGATGAAGCGACGCATCTTCGGATTCCACCGGCGGGTCTGGTGGCCGAAGTGCACTCCGGCTTCGAGTAGATCCTGCAGTTGAGGCTGTGCCATGCTGGACTGACTTCCCATCCTTTTAGGGTTGAGCGTCCACCGCGTTCGTCTTCGACTACGACCCCCGCAGGAGCACCCATAGTCGAATCCCGCGATGTGCGTGGTGGCGGAATACCGTCTACCGCTTGCTAAACTGGAACCGCTTCCGCGCTCCGGGCCGGCCGGGCTTCTTCCGCTCGACCGCTCGAGGATCGCGGGTCATCAAGCCAGCTGCCCGGAGCTTGATCCTGTGCTGCCCATCGGCCTCCACCAGCGCGCGGGCGATGGCGTGACGGAGGGCGCCGGCCTGACCGGCCTGGCCTCCACCGTTCACGTGGGCCTTCACGTCAAACGCGCCGAGAGTATCGGTGGCCGTGAACGACTGCTGAATGTGCTGCACCAGGGATGGCCTCGGGAAATAGTCGCCCAGGGTGCGGCCATTAATGTCCCACTTGCCGGTGCCCGGTGTGAGGTACACCCGTGCCACACTGGTCTTGCGACGCCCTACTGCCTGCCACCGGAACTGGGGTGTTGCTGTCATGCACTTGCCTTCGAGGGAGTGACGGAAAACGGTTTTGGCTGTTGCGCACTATGGGGGTGCTCGGCACCGGCATACACCTTGAGCTTGCCCCGGAGCTTCTGTTTGGCCAGCGAGGTCTTCGGCAGCATTCCAAAGACTGCCTTCTCGATCACCCGCTCGGGATGCTTAGCCAGCATGTCGCGAGCCGGGGTGAACCTTTCGTGCCCCATGTATCCGGTGTGGCCGAAGTACACCTTGTTAGTCAGCTTCCGGCCGGTCAGCCTCACCTTGGACGCGTTGACCACCACGACGAAGTCGCCACCATCCATATGAGGCGTGTAGGTGGGCTTGTGCTTGCCCCGAATCAGCTGGGCAACGGCGCTCGCAAGGCGACCGAGCGGCACCCCGGCGGCGTCTACGACATGCCAGTCGTGACTAATGTCCGCCGGCTTGGCGGTAAAGGTCTTCATCTACTCCGCTACCTGGGCTTGAGCAGGGCCAAAACGAAACAGACGCGGAAGATAGCTGGTGTCTGCGAGGGGGGTCAAGTGGAA
Organism: Gemmatimonadales bacterium; assembly: GCA_025929805.1. GTDB lineage: Bacteria > Gemmatimonadota > Gemmatimonadetes > Gemmatimonadales > GWC2-71-9 > CAVVWJ01. The sequence continues at coordinate 1,357 of JAICPP010000128.1, forward strand.
CTGGGAGCGTCCCCGGTCCCTGATCCCTGGTCCACAAACTCTACCAGCACCTGTCCCTTTTCCACCGCCTCGCCGGGCGCCACTCGAACCGCCTTCACTACTGCAGAGGCATGGACCCTGAGCTCGTTTTCCATCTTCATTGCCTCGAGCACCACCACACCAGCTCCCGCGCTGACTCGGTCGCCGGGGCTCGCCTGCACTCGGACCACCAGCCCAGGCATGGGAGCGCGAAGGACATCGGCCAAACGGCGCTGCTCGCTGGTACCGGTGAGTGATCGGATGTGGCGTGTCCGCTCATCCAACACTTCCACTTCCCACCGCTCCCCCGACGCCGTGAGGCCCCAGCGTCCGCGGCCCAGCGGCTCCATGGCGAGGGAGAGAGGACGGTCATCCAGCAGCAGCTGCCGAAGCGGCGTGCCTGGGATGGCTCCTAGACTGGCGCTGTAGGTGCGGCCGTCGACGGTGACGCGGTCACCATCCAGCTCCACCTCGACCGTTCGCCCGGCAAGCATCACCACGTACCTCACGTGCTCTCCAGGACCGCGACGGTTTCGACGTGAGTTGTCTGCGGGAACAAATCGAAGGCTTGCACCAGCCTGAGATTGAAATGGGCCAAGCGCTGGAGATCCCGGGCGAGGGTCGCCGGGTCACAGGAGACATACACCACCCGGACCGGCCGAAGTCGCTCCAGTTCCGCGGTGACACGCTCGTGCATGCCAGTGCGAGGTGGGTTGGTGATAACGAGGTCGGGCTGCCGCAGCTCGGCAATTACCTCCTCCACCCACCCTACGTGGCGGCGTGCCGCTGGTCCTCTCGCCTCCGCCTCGGCCACCGCGCGGCGATCCAGCTCCACGCTCTCGACCCTGGCTCCTCGATTGATCAACTGGGCCGTGGTTTCGCCGATTCCAGCATAGAGATCCCAGACCTTCAGCCCGGAAACGTCGCCGAGCTGTTCCACCGCAAAAGCGCGTACCCGGTCGCCCATCTCGGGATGGACTTGCTCGAACACGGTGGCGGGAAACGCCTCGCCGGCCCCGGCGATGGCGCGCGGAGCCCCGTCCAATGGCTGGTACCAGAGGGTGGCGGAGACGCCCTCATGTTCCAACTCCCGGTGCAGCCGGTCGGCCCCGGACCACACATCGCCCCGCCCTACCCGGAACACCAGGTGACAGGCGCCGCCGCGATCGAATCGCAGCACCAGCTGCTCCAACGGACGGGGCAACTGCGCGCGCAGCCTCTTGACCGATTGCCACAGTTCCATCAGCGGTGGAACCGTGATGTGGCACCAATCCAGCTCGAAGACCTGGTTGGCTCGGTCGTAGCGGTGCAAGCCAATCCGGCGGCCACCGGCTTCAACATGGAGGGTGAGCTTCGTCCGGTAGTCGTAAGTTTTGTCCGAGGGCACAATGGGTGGATCGGGAACATCGCGCCTGGCGATACGCCGCAGTGCATCTCCCACGAATGCACGCCTGCTGGCGAGCTGGGTGGGATTGTCCACGTGCTGTAGCTGGCAGCCACCGCACTCGTCCTGAACGTAGTGGGGGCAGCGGGGCTCGGCGCGATGCGGTGAGTCCTCGACCACGCGTCCCAGCCGCGCGCGGGCGTAGCGCTTGTGCTCGCGAAGTCCGGTAAGCTCCACCAGATCTCCGGGTGCCGTGCGGGGCACGAACACCGCCCTGCCATCGGGCAGCTTACCTACCCCGTCTCCTCCTGCCGCCAAACGCACAATGCGGACTGCGGTCACCGCAGCGCTTCGCTCCGCGCCTGTCTAGCCCATTCGCTGGTCGAAGATCCATCGGGGCTCAGCACCGCATGGCGGCTCTGGCGGCCCTCGGCTTCGGCGAGAGCGGCCGCCACAGCCAATTCCCGGATGCTCTGTAGCTCCGGTTCTGGGGCGATCAGATCCGGGCGCCGCTCCAGAAACTGGATGTCGATCTCGGCTCGTTGGAAGGCAGGATCCGACATCAGCCGGCGATGGAAGCCCTGGTTGGTCCCCACCCCGGCGATGACCAGCTCACTGAGTCCTTCAGACATGCGGGTCAGCGCCTCGGGCCGGGTGGGTGCCCAGACGATCAGCTTGGCCAACATGGAGTCGTAGTGCAGCGTCACCTCATCGCCGGTATCAACGCCGGCGTCCCACCGAATGCCAGGCCCGGATGGAGCGCGCAGGTAGACGATCCGGCCGGCTGACGGGAGGAAGCCGTTTGCCGGATCTTCACTCGTGATCCGGCACTCCAGGGCCCACCCCCGCGGCTGGAGCTTGCCCTGGGGAACTTGCATTGCCTCACCCCGCGCAATCCGCAGCTGTTCCCGAACGAGGTCCACTCCATAGACCATTTCCGTAACCGGGTGCTCGACCTGAATCCGGGTATTCATCTCCAGGAAGTAGAACGCGCCATCGGCGGTGGTGAGGAACTCGCAGGTGCCGGCACTCCGGTAGCCGACAGCGCGTGCTGCAGCCACGGCGGCCCCCCCCATCTTTTCCCGCAATTCTGTGCTGACTGCTGCCGAGGGAGCTTCTTCCACCAGTTTCTGGTGCCGCCGCTGGATCGAGCACTCGCGTTCCCCCAGATGAACGGTGCGCTGGTGGTCCGCCAGCACCTGGATCTCAATATGGCGGGGGCGCTCGATGAACTTCTCGAGATAGACATTGTCATCGCCGAACGCCTTGAGCGCTTCGGAACGGGCGGTTTGGAGCGCCGGCTCCAGATCGGCCGGTGTAGTCACTACCCGCATTCCCTTCCCACCCCCGCCGGCAGCCGCCTTCACCATCACCGGGTACCCACTCGACTCTGCGGCGGCGAGGGCGCCCGCCATATCCCGACTCGGAGCCGACCCGCCTGGCACGATGGGAACTCCCGCCGCGCTCATGCGTGCACGGGCTTCGGTCTTGTCACCCATTGCCCGGATGGCCGAGGCGGGAGGACCAACAAAGATCAGCCCTGCGCGCTCGACCGCCTCAGCAAAAGCCGCCCGCTCCGCGAGAAATCCGTATCCGGGGTGAATCGCATCAGCACCGGAATCGCTTGCGGCGGCGAGCAGACGTTCGATCGAGAGGTAGCTCTGGGAAGGGGCAGCCGGTCCGATGGCTACCGCACGGTCGGCGGCCCGCACATGCGGCGCCGTACGGTCGGCGGCAGAGTACACCGCTACAGCTTCGAGGCCTTCCTCATGACATGCCCGGATAATTCGGAGAGCGATTTCGCCCCGATTGGCGATGAGGACGCGTTTCATGCGGTAAAGGCGGAAGAGGCGGAAGAGGCGGTCAGTCCAGAGCAACCGAGAGGAGTCAAAGCCCAGTCACGGTCGACAGGCCGGCGGCGGAGCATCTCCGAACACGGGGAGGAAGCTGCTGCACAGAAGCGCGTTGAACCGGGCAGCGCTGTCGTAGACGTGCCGCACGTCTCGAACCCAGACGGAGCTTCCCTGGCGAGTTGCTTGAAGCAGCTCGGTCAGGGATAAGGCATCTGGGCCGTTGGTAACCGGCCGGCTCACGCGGGTCAGGCGAAAAGGCTTCCAGTTGAGAGCAGGGGCCGCCGCGCTGTCCGCCGAGGGTGTGAGGCACAAGGTCCGCCGGGAGGCCACATCTTGCAGAGCGCTGCGGACCGGCAGAGCCGGATCGATGCCCATGGCCTCCGCCATTCGGCGGCGATAAATGGAATCGGTAGCGTATCGATCAGGGCGGATCGGCAGAATCTCGCGGGAGCGAAGGTCGAGGTTGTCATACCAGATTGACAGCGCCTCGAGATCACTCCCTACCAGAAGGACTCCACCGGCCGGGCAGGAGCTCAAGAGATTGGCGCCCAGCTCCAAAATGAACGCCGGCATTTCGGGGGTGTCCGGGTGGATGCGACTGGGCCCTCCGATGGCCCATCCAGAATCCTCCACAAAGACAAAGGAACGCTCCAGCTCGGCCAAGCCCCGGAAAACGATTCCGGAATCGACCGCAAGCCGCACCGCCTGGTCGAACGCCGTGGCGGCAAAGTCCAGATAGAGGAGGCCATCCGGATCACCGCGGTGGCCCTGCAGGTGCCAATCGCGCGCGTCGAACAGGTAGAACCGGCCTAGCTGGAACCAGGCCCGGCCGTCGTCCGGCGCGGTAGCGAGATACCGCCCCAGCAGGTCGATGGCCATCTGGCGCTCCCCGCTGCGCTCAAGCGCCGCCGCCCGAGGAGCCACGTTGGGATCGATGGCCGCTTGACCGACGAGCCGCTGCCCGCCGCTGCCAAGCAGCAGCGCCACTCCTGCTATCAGCAGGCGCAACTGCGACTTATATCCTGATACAGAACCCACGAGACCGGCCTGAAACATGTGTGACAAAATGCCTTCGAGACCACTGCTTGGCTAGTAGGGGGACGCCACTAGGAAGTGGACCGACACCGAGTGCGGGACGGGTAACTGGCGACCGGCGACAGGCGACTGGCAACTCATTACAGCGGAATATTCCCATGCTTCTTCGGCGGGTTGCGGTCCCGCTTTCCCCTTAGCAGCCGTAGCGCCTCGATCAACCTGGGCCGAGTGTCCCGGGGATCGATGACGTCGTCGATGTAGCCCCGAGCGGCGGCGGTATAGGGATGGGCAAACTTCTCAGTGTACTCCTCGATCAGCCGGTCGGTGGCGGCCGCGGAGTCCTTGTCTCGGGCTATCTCTTCCTTGAAGAGGATCTCGACCGCACCCTTGGGGCCCATGACGGCAATCTCTGCCGAGGGCCAGGCGAGATTGACGTCGCCCCGAATGTGCTTGGAACTCATGACGTCGTACGCACCACCGTACGCTTTGCGCGTAATGACGGTGAGCTTGGGGACCGTGGCCTCACAGTAGGCGTAGAGCAGCTTGGCGCCGTGCTTGATGATTCCCCCATGCTCCTGGGCAATGCCGGGAAGAAACCCCGGCACGTCCACGAAGGTCACCAGCGGAACGTTGAAACAGTCGCAGAACCGGATGAACCTGGCGGCTTTGAGAGAGCCATTGATGTCCAGGACGCCGGCCAGCACCGCCGGCTGATTCGCGACGATTCCCACCGGCTGTCCGCCCAAGCGGCCGAACCCAACCACAATGTTCTCCGCATAGCCGCTCTGCACTTCCAGAAAGGCGCCATCGTCCAGAACCCGGCCGATTACCCCGTGCATGTCATAGGGCTTGTTGGGGCTCTCCGGGATGAGGTTCAGCAGCGCCTCGTCGCGGCGGTCGAGCGGATCGGTAGTGAGCCGCTCGGGCGGAGGGTCCAGATTGTTGAGCGGCAGGAAGCCGAGGAGCTCCCGTACCGCCTGAAGGCATTCGGGTTCCGTGTCGTGGACGAAGTGAGCGACTCCAGACGTCGCCCCGTGGGTGTCGGCTCCACCTAGGTGGTCGAAGCTCACCTCCTCGTGGGTCACCGTCTTTACCACGCTGGGTCCGGTGACGAACATGTAACTCACGCCTCGAACCATGAAGATGAAGTCGGTAATGGCAGGGCTGTACACCGCGCCGCCGGCGCAGGGACCCAGCACCACGGAGATCTGGGGTATGACTCCGGAGCCCAGGGTGTTCCGGAGGAAGATGTCGGCGTAGCCGCCCAGCGAGGCGACGCCTTCCTGGATCCGGGCGCCCCCGGAATCGTTGAGCCCGATTACCGGTGCGCCGGTCTTGAGGGCAAGATCCATGATCTTGCAGATCTTCTCCGCGTGAGCCTCGGAGAGAGAGCCCCCGAACACCGTAAAGTCCTGAGAGAACACATACACCGGCCGGCCGTCGATGCGGCCCGAGCCGGTAACCACCCCGTCGCCGGCGAAGACCTGCTGATCCAGCCCGAAATCCGTCGAGCGGTGAGTAACAAAGCGGTCCAGCTCGACGAAGCTGCCTTCATCCAGCAACAAATCGAGCCGCTCGCGGGCCGTGAGCTTCCCCTTCTTGTGCTGTTGAGCGATCCGATCCGGACCTCCGCCCTGCTCGGCGCGGGCTTGGCGCTGGTGCAATTCCTCGAGGAGCTTCCGTGGGTTCGGCATGGTGGCAGAAGATAGCGAGCAGCGAGGCAGCGGGGCAGCGGGGCTCAGCACCCTTCCCTTTTCAAGCGATCCTCGACACTCTCATGCGCATTCCCCCGCTGCCCAATTCGAGGAGTTTCTCATGCGTCTGCCCGCTCAGTGCGCAATTGTGCTCGCAGGTTGCCTGCTCCCGTCGGTGCTTGTCGCGCAGCAGCGGGGTGTTGAGATCGGGCTGGACGGAGGGTTGGAGTACTCTTTCGACGCGGAGCTGCTTACGATAGCCGCTCCATTTCAGCGGATCCGGGCCGCTTTCCCGTCTGGCCACCGCCTGGCGATCGAACCAAGCCTGTCGTTTACGCGGCTTTCTTCGAACGGTGAGTGGCTGGCAACGCTGATTATGCGTGTGGGCGCGCTGTACGATCTCGAAGACAAGGGACGGAGCACGTTTGCGCGGCCGTTTGCCGGTATAGAGTATGCCGATGCGAGCTTCGGAGAATCAGAGACCGTGTTCGATCTGGGGGCTGGTATCGGCACCCGCACCTTCATCGCCGACCAGCTCGCGGTTCGTATCGAAGCCAATCTCACCGGCCGCTTCGGCGCCGAGGGCGGCACCGACGGCGTGATCGGCGCGACTGTCGGGCTCTCGTTCTTTACGCGATAAATAGCGGAGGCGGGGAGGCTGGAAAGCAACCCGCTTATTCGGGCGCCGTGGTCTCCTCGAATGCCGGCTTGACCGGTGGGATGATCGGCTCATCGGGAAACCCGATGACGGCCAGCACGATGCGGTGATGGATGGGATCGACCTCGAGCACCTTGAGGTCGAGCGCCTGGCCTTCCTTTACCGCGTCGCCGGGGTTCTCGATATCCGCCACGCCGAGCTGTGACATGGGGACGAAGCCCTCGATGTCGTTACCCAGGTCCACCACCACGCCCTTGTCCATCAGCCGGACCGCCCGACCCCGAAGCTCCATGCCGATGGGATAGGTCTCCCCAATCCGCAGCCAGGGATCTTCCTCGGCCTGCTTGAGCCCGAGCGATATCCGCTTGTTCTCGGCGTCGATGTTGAGGATCACGACATCCACCGCGTCACCCTTCTTTACTACCTCGGAGGGGTGCTGCACCCGCTTGGTCCAGGACATGTCGGAGATGTGGATCAGGCCGTCGATGCCGGGCTCGATCTCTACGAAGGCGCCGAAGCTGGTCAGGTTACGTACCTTGCCATTGATCCGGGTTCCCACGGGGTACTTGAGCGGCAGAACCATCCAGGGATCCTGTTCCGTCTGCTTCATGCCGAGCGAAATCTTCTCTTCGGCCTCGTCCACCTTGAGTACCACCGCCTCGATCGTCTCGCCGATGCTCACAATCTTGGACGGATGACGAACGTTTCGGGTCCAGCTCATCTCGGAGATATGGACCAGCCCTTCTATACCCGGCTCGATCTCGACAAACGCGCCGTAGTTCGTAATCGAGACCACTTTGCCCTGCACCCGGGTGCCGACCGGGTACTTGGCCGCGACGTTCTGCCAGGGATAGGACTGCAGCTGCTTCATGCCCAGACTGATCCGCTCCCGCTGCCAGTCGATGTCGAGGATCTTGACCTCGACTTCCCTGCCGATGGCCACCATTTCCGTCGGATGAGACACCCTGCCATATGACATGTCGGTGATGTGCAGCAATCCGTCTACGCCACCGAGATCGATGAAAGCGCCGAAGTCGGTGATGTTCTTGACCACGCCCTTCCGCACCTGGCCGACCGCGAGCTCCTTCATCAGGTGCTCGCGCTTGTGGGCCCGCTCGTTCTCCAGAATCACCCGCCGGCTCACGACGATGTTCCGCCGCCGCTTGTTCAGCTTGATGATCTTGAACTCGTAGGTCTGGCCCAGCAGCTCGTCGATGTTGGGCACCCGGCGGAGCGCGATCTGGCTGCCGGGGAGGAAGGC
>JAICPP010000235.1 GCA_025929805.1 Gemmatimonadales bacterium
GTCCCGCCGGACACCGTAAAGCATCTGAAACTCGAACCGCTCTGAAGGGATGTGCTGCCACCGGGTGAAGCGTTTGGCATGCTCGATGAGGGCCGCGTCGTGGGTGGCGATGCCCGGGTAGTTCCCCTCGAGCAGCAGCCGCTCCATGAGCAGCCGGTAATTCTTGTCCACGTCCTTCTTGTCGGGAAAGGCGACGGTGGGAGGCTCGAGGTAGGCACCCTTACACAGACGCACTCGGGCCTTCATCTCGATCAGGTGCTCGATGTCGCCTTCGGATCGGCGCAGTGCTGATTGAATTACGACGCCGCAGTGTTTCCCATAGGGGCCGAAGAGACGCTGGGTGAAGAAATCCAGAGTCTTCTGGGTGTAGTCGGAGCTCTCCATATCCAGGCGGACGAATCCGCTGAGCTCCCTGGCCTTGTCCAGGATCCGCGCCATGTTGGCATAGCACAGCTCCTCGGCGATGTCGATCCCCATCTGGGTGAGCTTGACCGATACGTTGACCTCCTGATCCGCCGCCGCCAGCCGATCCAACATCTGGAGGTACTGGTCTCGAGCCGCAATCGCTTCCGACTCGACCGTTACACTCTCTCCCAGGAAATCGAGTGAGGCCGTGATTTGCCGCCGGGCCAGCTCGCCGGCTGCCTTGACTGCTTCCTCGATTGTTTCGCCCGCAACGAATCGGGAGGCAAACTTGCGGGCCAGCCGGTTGCGCCGGACAAAGGCGAAGACTCTTCGCTGTTCCGAAAGCCAGAGCAGACCCTGTCGCAAAATCAGATGAGTACCCCGTCGTGAAGTGTGGCAAAGGTAGTCGGGCAAAGGAATCGGGGGAAAGGAATGGTTCCTAGTCCCCCTCCTGTGACTCAGGTCACGGGCTTACCTCCTGGTTTCGCTATCCTCACTGAGGGAATCACACGAACAGAACTTCAGGCGGGGCTATGGCGACACGACAGAGACGGTGGCGGCGGGCGGAGAAGCATGTAATCAGGCGAACACGCAGGGTTGCGAAACCGCTTCCACCCGAGATTGTGAGTGATCCCGTCGAGTCGGCCCAATTCGCTGGGCTCCGGCATGTCAGTGATACCCAGCCCGGGATCCGCCGAAGGAAGGCAGGAAAGGGGTTCGCTTATGTGGGCCAGGATGGCACGACCATTCGAGATCCCCAGGAGCTCGCCCGGATCCGCTCGCTTGCCATCCCGCCGGCATACACCGACGTCTGGATCTGTCCCAACCCCAACGGTCATCTGCAGGCAACCGGGCGGGATGCCCGGGGACGAAAGCAGTATCGCTACCACCCGAGGTGGCGTGAGATCCGGGACGAGACCAAGTTCGGCCGAATGCTCGCTTTCAGTGACGCGCTTCCGAAGATCCGCAAACGAATCGAGCGTGATCTCAGCCGGTCGGGGCTGTCCCGGGAGAAAGTCCTGGCGACTGTCGTGCGACTGCTGGAATGCACCTGCATTCGGGTCGGCAACGAGGAATACGCTAAAGCCAATCGGTCATTCGGGCTGACTACACTGCAGAACCGGCACGTGGAGATCTCCGGGTCCAATCTTCGCTTCGAGTTCCGGGGCAAGAGCGGGAAGATCCATAAGGTGGATTTGCAGGATCGGCGGCTCGCCCGGATCGTGGAGCGCTGCCAGGACCTGCCCGGCGAAGACCTGTTCCAGTATCTCGATGATGAAGGTACGCGGCAGACGATCGGCTCGGGCGACGTGAACGACTACATTCGCGAAATTTCCGGGGAGGAGTTCACCGCGAAGGATTTTCGCACCTGGGCTGGGACACTTCTGGCCGTCCAGGCTTTGAGTGAAGTCGGCGCCTTCAGCACCCAGCGCCAGGCCAAGGGGAACCTGCTCCGCGCCATCGACCGGGTCGCGGAACAGCTCAACAATACCCGCGCGATCTGCCGGAAGTACTATGTCCATCCAGCAGTCTTCGAGACCTATCTCGCAGGCACCATGAGGGACGCGCTCAAGGGGGACAAGGCTGCCACGAAGAGCGCCCTTGCGGACGAGGAAGCTTCGGTGGTGCGTCTCCTGAAGCACCATCTGGCCAAGAGCGTCAACGGTAAACAGTGACGGGGAAGCGGAGGAAGTGAGCAGGATTCCACTTCTTCAGCCCCTGTGTCGCCCCCCGCCGGCTGCCCGTCTCCCAAGACAGATGAGGTCGGATGTGACCACGTCATCCGTGGCTCCGATTTCATTCCGCACCCCCTGACAAGCGTTTCATACCGCAGGACATGTCGCTCATGCCGGAATCGTTCGTGGAACCAATGGCAACGCTTAACGTAGATGTCAGTCTGTGGTCGCATCGGACGCGCTGGGGTACCATGCCTGCTTCACCGACCACCGGCCACGCGAGCTCCTCGGTTTCCCGGTCGATCCCGCTGCTGCCCGGGAGCCCGCGAATGGCTTGGACAGTGGTGCTCGGCGGTTGGACCGTTGTAGGCCTGGGCCACTTCCTATCTCTGTCCTACAATGCAACGCCGCCGGGCACTCCAGGCGAACGCCTTCGGCTGCTGGCCTTGGCGCTGGGCACCGGCTGGATCTGGGCGGCGCTCACTCCTTTCACTCTCTGGCTTTTCCGCCATCCCGCCTGGGGTACAGGACGATGGGACCAGAGCGTAGCGATGTATGCCCTCACGGGAGTCGGGTTCGTTGTAGTGTCGGGAGTGCTGGAAGGGCTGCTGGCGGCGGTTACTGGGGCCCGCGATGGGTTTGCGCCGGGTTGGTTGTACCACGGACTGGAGCTCCGGCTGCTCGCGTTCTTCGCGCTGATCTCGCTGAGCTGGTCGGCCCGCTACTTCGCGCTCTACCGCACTCGGCACCTTCATGCGTCGGACCTGGAGACTCGTCTGGCCAAGACTCACCTGCAGGTATTGAAGATGCAGCTGCAGCCCCACTTCCTCTTCAACACCCTGAACACCGTGGCCGAGCTGGTGCACACCGACCCGGATGCGGCGGACCAGATGATTACCCGGCTGGGACGCCTCCTGCGCCTCTCACTGGATCATGCCAGCCACCAGGTGGTGCCGCTCCGCCAGGAAGCCGATTTCCTCAGGGTATACATAGACATCGAGCAGGTACGTTTTCAGGATCGGTTGCAGGTGGTCTGGGACCTGGCACCGGACACCCTGGAAGCAGCAGTACCCACTTTGCTTTGGCAGCCCGTGCTGGAGAACGCGATTCGGCACGGGGTCACACCGCTTGCGGGACGTGGACGCGTCGTGATTGCGTCGCGGCGAGAGGCGGAAGACCTGATCCTGGAGATCAGAGACAACGGGCAGGGGCTGCCGCCCGGCGGAGTGCCACGGGAAGGTGTGGGGCTCCGGAACGTGCGCGAGCGGCTCAATCAGTTGTATGGCCCCCGCGCCCGGTTCAGCCTGATGCCTGCGCTGGGGGGCGGCACGCTGGCGATGCTGCGGCTGCCGTTCATTCACTGTGAGGTGCCCCATACTCCCGTGCCTCTGCCAGGTGGGCACTTGGAGGAGCTGGTACGATGACCCTGCGCACCGTGGTCGCCGATGACGAGCCCATGGGCCGGCAGCGCCTGATCCGCTTGCTCCAGGCCGAGCCCGACACCGACGTCGTGGCCGCGTGTGCCGATGGGCAGGAAGCGGTGGCAGCGATCCGCGAGCACGCTCCCGACATCGTGCTGCTCGACATTCAGATGCCGCATCTGGATGGCTTCGAGGTGGTGGCCGCGCTGGGCGAAGCGCACCAGCCGGCCGTCATCTTCGTGACGGCCCATGACCAGTACGCGCTCAGAGCCTTTGAAGTGCACGCATTCGACTACCTGCTCAAGCCGGTCGACCCGGAGCGGCTGCGCGAGGCGATGCGGCGGGCGACCGCTCCGGCCACCCGGGTAGCGCCGGGAAGCACCACCCGGCGTATTCTGACACTCCTGGAGGAGCTGAACGCGCGCGACCGAGCGCGGGGTCGTGACCGCCTCGTGGTGCGTACCCCCGAGCGGGCATTTTTCCTCAAGTGCGAGACCATCGACTGGATTGAAGCCGCCGGGAAGTTCGTGCATCTCCATGTGGGCCGAGCGGCGCACCCCCTGCGTGAAAGCATGGCCGAGCTGGAGCAGGAACTCGATCCGGCCCGGTTTCTACGGATCAGCCGTTCCGTCATCGTCAACGTCGACCGGATTCAGGAGATCCAGCCCTGGTTCCAGGGTGACTACGTGCTCATCCTGACGGACGGCACTCGGCTTACCTCTACCCGCGGGTACCGGGACAACATGCGAAGGCTGCTGGGGAGATCGGCGTGA
>JAICPP010000101.1 GCA_025929805.1 Gemmatimonadales bacterium
CGAGTTCGAGCACTGGCCGCTGGAGCGCCGGAAGATAGAGGAGCAGATCGCGCGGGATCGGGCCACCAAGCTGCTTCCTCGTCGTGTGGTGGTGATCATCGGTGGGGGCAGTGGCATCGGTCGGGCCGCCGCGTTGCGCTTCGCCGAGGAGGGAGCCCACGTGGTGGTCGCCGATCTGGATGAGGAGACGGCCGAGGAGGTGGCGTCGGAGGTCGCGACCAGATACCCGGGACGATCAGTGTCCCACGCCGCCGATGTGCGAGACGACTCCAGCCTCGATGCCCTCTTCCGCCGGACCGTCCTCGAGTTCGGTGGACTCGATTGTCTCTTCTACACCGCTGGCTTGCCGCCGCGGTTTGCGCCCATAACCGAGATTCGGCGGGAGGATCTGCAGCGTCAGCTCGAGATACACTATCTCGGTGCCGTCGCAGCCATCGGACGGGCGGCCGCCGTGATGCAGCGCCAGGGGCTCGGCGGATCGATCGTCTCCTCGGTCTCGAAGGCCGCGGTGGTGCCGGGACGGGATGCCGTCGCATACGGGGGAAGCAAGGCCGCGCTGCTGCAGGCTCTCCGGGTTGCGGCGGTGGAGCTCGGCGCCGACGGCATCCGGGTGAACGCCATCAACGCCGATCAGATCGAGACCCCGCGGTTTCTGGAGTTCGTGCGGGAGCGGGCAGCCAGCCGGGGGGTTTCGGTGGAGGAGCAGCTCAGGCTGTATCAGAGCCGGAATCTCATGGGTGTTGCCCTGATTCCACCGGAGGCGGTGGCCGATCTCGCGGTACTGCTCGCGAGTGATCGTTTCCGGTTCACCACCGGAGACATTCTGACAGTCGATGGCGGGCTGCCTGATGCGTTTCCACGGTAAGTCATTGCGAGGGCGAACCGCCCGAAGCAATCCCGCAGCAGCCACACCGGAGCCGCCGGATCGCCACGGGGCTAACGCCCCTCGCGATGACTGGGTCGTGATGGCACTTGTGGAGACAAACGCAACGACTGTCGCTTCCCATATGTGAATGACCGCCAGAGCCACTCGGCTGGGCCGAGTCGATGGTGCGACAGCCACCAATTGGAGACCAAGACCTCAGTTCCGAAGATCAGCGCCGCAACCAGGGGGACCAAGGCAGGCCGCACCCTGAGGTCCCAGCCGTATCCGCTGGACAGTAGGTCCAAAATCGCGATCTGGAGCAGGTAGTTCGTGAGCGCCATCCGGCCGGTCAGGCCAATCCAGGCAAGGCGTTGCTCCCAAACGGGTCGATATGCCAGGAGGAGCACGAGGCCGCCTACATAAGTGAAAGCGAGCCACTGCTCGCTGACGACTCCCAGCCCGTTCTGCAGCTGGGCGGCGATCCTGGGAACAGAACCCACCGAGAGATCGCGCAGAACCAGCCACCACAGTGCCCAGGACATCAGTCCCAGCAGCATCGCGCTCACGATCAAATGGGTATGCCTCTTGGGCGCATCGAACACTCCTCGCCGAAGCGCCAGATATCCCAGAATGAAAAGCGCCAGGTTTGCGCCTGGAATGAGGAAGGACCAGCTGACGTAATCGGCGCGCATGGCCCGGATCCTCGCCTCGAGCAGGACCGGGTAGCTGCCCTGCTGCTCCGCTGCCTGGAGCGAGGTCCGGATCGGATCGGGACCGCGTCGCGCTGCGGCTGCTGCATCGGCTTCTTGCCGGTCCAGGGTAAGCCATTCCCAGGTGCCCGCCCCAATTTCCACCAGCGAATGAGCGGACATGCTGATGACCGCGGCGGTCAGCAGGGCTCGAGTGGACCATCGCCGAATGAACAGCAGCGGCACGCCCCAGAAGGCATAGTCCAGGAGGATGCGGAATCCGAATAAGGCGTAGGCCAGGACTCCAAACAATGCCAAGCCCAGGAGGCGCCGGACATACAGCGAGGTGACCGGTGCCTGCTTTGCCTCCATCCGTCGGAGCTGTATGGCGAAGCCGACGCCGAACAGGAAGGCAAAGACGGCCCAGGACTTCTGTTCCACACCGACCCAGATGATCCAGGAGATCAGATCTTCCAGTCCGGTGGCCGGCTCCTCCAGGTGCTGGTGTACATGCACCAGGATCATCCCCAGGAGTGCGAAGCCCCGGAGGATATCCAGGCTTCGCACCCTCTCGTGGGCCGGCGCTGCGGCCGGACCCGGCGTTACCGCCGCGGTACTCAGGTGCTGCCGGTGCGGCTACGGCGTCGCCTTTCGGGGGTCATCGGCCGGGTTCACATAGGTGAGCTTCCACGGCCCGGTCGCATTCACCTGGACGATCGTCTTCCCCTTACTCCGCACGAAGTGGCGCGTGCCCGGTTCCATGGAGACGAAGGCGCCTGCCGGGAGAGATTTCAGAGCCGCTTCATCGAACTTGTCGCCCATCCCCAGCTGGAAGGTTCCCTCGATGACCGTTACCCGCTCGACCGCTGGGTGGCTGTGGGGAGGAATGCGGTAGCCGTCGGGAAGCGAGATCCGCATGGCAAACGGACCCGCCTGCTTGGGATCGCCGTCCAGGACGGCCACCTTGGCTCCCGCCGGAAGGCTGGGAGGTGCTGAGCTCCAGGTGACCTGGTCGGGCAAGACGATGATGGCGTGGGGTGACCCGACCGTCGGATTGCCTTGCGCGACGGCGACGCCACCCAGAAGAGAGAGGGTGAGGGCCAAAAGAATCGCTCGCATGGCTCAACTCCGTTACGAGTTATGAAAAGATTGGGGTAGGCACAATCTGGGGACCGGTACCGAAGAGCGCCAGCGGCCCAATGGAACTCTCCCCCACGGCTTTGAAGCTCGTAAGCTCAACTCCGGAATGTTCGTGCGAGGTTCTTGCTTACCGAACGTGATCCCCCTCACAGCTACTCTCGCGCCCGGGTCTGCATGCTTGCCCCAGCGTTTCACGGATCAACGGACCAACGTCCAATCGCGAGGCATCCGATGAGATCCAAGGAGTTCGTCGCGAACCTGTCTACGCCGGTGCTGCAGAGCACGCTGCGTAATCAGCGCCACCCCCGCCAGCGGTTGCGCTATGAGCCCATCGTGGTGTATCACTTGGCGGAGCGTACGAAGGCACGTGGGGTGGACCTGCGTCATGCGGAAGGCCCCTGGCGTCCCGCGCTGCGCAAGCTCGAGCGGCCGGGACGGAACAGTCTCGACGCCATTCCCATCGTCACGAACGAGAGCACGGCCGTGATGGTGGATACCAAGGAGCATGCTGTTGACGTGGCGGGGCTGCTCAACTGGTGCGGCGTCCATGAGCTCGAGCCCATCTCGGATCTGACCCCGCCAGAGCGCTAGCCGCGGGTTCCTCGCCCAGCACGGGTCCTCTGAGTGCCGAGGGCCCGGCGTCTCATTGTGGCTATAGATTTGTCCCGATCAACTGGTGAGGCTCATCCCAGGCATGAGCGAGGAGTTCTAGTGTTGCGACGGGGCCTGATTCTGATCTTCCTCATCGCCCTCTTCGCGGTGCTCTTCTTCGTTCCATCTCTCATCGGGTTAGTGGTCGACTGGTGGTGGTTCCAGGAGATCGGCTACCAGATCGTCTTCACCCGCGAGCTGGTCACCCGGGTGCTGCTCTTCCTGGTCGCGAGCGTCCTCACCTTCGCTGCCCTCTACTTAAACCTCCGTGCCGCACAGCGCGGCCTGGTCCCCGATCCCATCGTGTTTCGGTTGGGACAGTCCAGGCCGAAGGTGGAGTTGACCGGAGTGCTGAGGCGCCTGGCGCTTCCGGTCTCGCTGTTCCTGGCCCTCCTCGCCGGGCTGGCCGCCATGCCGGCCTGGGAGCTGGTGCTCCGGCTGATCTACCGCACGCCGTTCGGAGTCGCCGATCCGGTGTTCTCCCGCGACATCGGCTTCTACGTGTTCACCCTTCCGGCCATCACCGCGGTGCTGGGATTCCTGACCACGCTGGCGGTCATCTCCCTGTTGCTGGTGCTCCCGCTGTATTGGCTGAGGGGCGATCTCGTGTTCGGACCGCGGCGACTGGGCATCGAGCCATCGGCAGGCATGCATCTGGCTATCCTGCTGAGCGCGCTCTTCCTCCTCACCGCGCTCAGGCTCTGGCTGGTAGACACACCCAACCTGCTGTATTCGACTACTGGCCCGCTGCTGGGGGCCAGCTATACCGACCTCCACGCTCGGCTGCCGGCGCTCAGGGTCTCCTCGTTGATGGCGCTGCTCGCCGCGGCGGTCATCCTGATCGGCGGTGTCCGGCGGCAGTTGCCCCGCTACTGGCTCCTGGCCATCGGCGGCTACTTCGTCGTGAGCATCCTCGGCAGAAGCCTCATCCCATTTCTGATGCAGAAGTTCGTGGTGTCGCCTACCGAGCTGACTCGGGAGACGCCCTACCTCAGGCATCACATCGCCGCCACTCGCCAGGCCTGGGGGCTCGACAGTGTGGAGGTCCGGGAGCTGGACGCTGGTCCCAATCTCAGCCTGGCCGACCTTAAGGCGAACGCGCCGACGATCGACAACGTGCGGCTCTGGGACCGGGAGCCGCTGCTCCAGACCTATGGGCAGCTCCAGGAGATCCGGACCTACTACGACTTCGTCTCGGTAGATGACGACCGCTACCGGATCGATGGCAAGTACCGCCAGGTGCTGCTCTCGCCGAGGGAGCTGAACCCCGCGTCGCTCCCGACGCGCACGTTCATCAACGAGCACCTCACCTTCACCCACGGGATGGGGCTGACCCTGGGGCCGGTCAATCAGGTGACCACCGAAGGCCTGCCGGTGCTCTTCGTTAAGGACCTGCCGCCCGTCTCGACCGTGTCGCTCAAGCTCACCCGCCCGCAGATCTACTACGGCGAGCTCACTCAATCGTACGTCTTCGTGGGCACTCGGCAGCGCGAGTTCGACCACCCTTCGGGCGAGATCAACGTCTACACCGCGTACAAAGGAAAGGGCGGGGTGCCGGTCGGCAATCTGGCGCGACGGGCCGTTCTCGCAGCGTACTTCGGCTCATCCAAGATCCTGTTCTCGGGCGACATCACCAGCGAAAGCCGGGTGCTGTACAACCGAACCATCGCCGCCCGGGCCAAGAAGGCGCTGCCGTTTCTCGACTTCGATCGCGATCCCTATCTGGTGATCGCCGGGGACGGCACCCTCAAATGGATCTACGACGCCTATACTGCATCGAGTCGCTATCCCTATGCCGAGCGATTGCGGGACGGTACCAGCTATCTCAGGAACAGTGCGAAGGTCGTGATCGACGCGTACGACGGCACGCTGAGGGCGTATGTGAGCGCGCCGGGTGATCCGCTGATTCGAACCTGGTCTCGGATCTTCCCGGGCATCTTCGTGTCGATGGACAGCATGCCGGCCGATCTCCGGGCGCACATCCGCTATCCCGACGACATCTACCGGATTCAGACCGGTCTCTACACCACCTATCACATGGATTCGCCGGTGGACTTCTATCACCGGGAGGATCAGTGGCAGATCCCGGTGGCGGCCAAGCCGGAAGGATCGGTTCCATTCATGCGCCACATCATCATGCGCTTGCCGGAAGAAAAGGAAGCCGAGTTCATCTACATGGTGCCGTTCACGCCGCGGGGGAAGGACAACCTGGCGGCCTGGATGGTGGCGCGAAACGATGGCGAGGTATACGGCAAGCTGCGGGTTTATCGGTTGTCTCGGCAGAGCCTGGTGTTCGGCCCAAGGCAGGTCGAGAACCGGATCAACCAGGATACCGAGATCGCCCGTCAGATCTCGCTCTGGGACCAGCGGGGATCACAGGTGATCCGGGGCGACCTTCTGGTGATTCCGATCGAGGAGTCGGTGATGTACGTGCAGCCGCTTTACCTGAGGGCGGAGGGCGGGCGAATTCCTGAGCTCAAGCGGGTGATCGTGGCGTATCAGAACCGTGTGGTGATGCGGGAAACGTTGGATGCTTCACTGGCGGAGCTGTTTGGTGGACCTGCCGCTCCGAGGCGGACGACGGAGCCGGTCATCGCAGCAGCCGACACGGTGGCTCGCGACTCGCGACTCGAGACGCTGGTGGCGGAAGCCCGCCGGCGCTACGACGCAGCCATCCGGGCGCAGCGGGAGATCGACTGGGCGCGCTATGGTGAGGAAATGCGAGGGCTGGGCGAAGTGCTGGAACGGATGGGAGAATAGTCCTGCCATGGGAAACTAGGCGCGCGGGTGAAGCAGCTTCAAGCCCACACGATCATTCCACGATCACCCGTCCGATCATGAATGGGTGCGGCTCACAGTGGTAGGGAAAGTCGCCAACCGCCGAGAACGTCTGGCTAAACCCTTGCCCAGTCGCCAGCAGCGGCGATGACCACTCCCCTCCGTCTGCCGTGCTGGTGTGTGGATCCGGGTCGCAGTTGATCCAGGTGACCCGGTCGCCGGCCCGCACCCGCACCTCAGGCGGCCCGAAGGTGAATCGATTGATTACCACCACCGTCGAGCCCGGCAGTCCCTCTCCCAACTCCACGCTGCAGACGCCCTCAACCGCCGCAGTGGTCTCGTGCTCCGAAAAGCAGGCGACAGCGAACGTCGCCAGTAGGCCGATGGTGAAGCCGATGAATCGCAAGTCACGAGTCACGAGTCGCACGACGGTAGTCCCGTTCACCGTTTACCGTTCACCGTTCGAGATTTTGCTCTCACCGCTCACCGCTCAGCGCTCATTGTTCACCGCACCACGATCTCGCCCCGCATGAACGGGTGGGGCGTGCAGTGGTACGAGTAGGTGCCCGGACGGGAGAAGGTGAGGCTCCGCCGATCCCCGGGCTCGATGTCGCCGGTGTCGAAGCTCCTGTCCTGCGCGGTCACCGTGTGCACCACCTGGCCGGCATTGGTCCAGACCACGGTCGTGCCTCTCTCCACCTCCAACCGTCCCGGCTGGAAGCGAAAGTCTTCGGCTCGAGCGGCGATGGTGCGCTGGAAGCCGGCGGTGGTATCGACACCGGCGGCATCAGGAGCCGCGGCTTCCGCCGCTGGCCGCTCGGCCGGCCGGCTCCGGCCGAAGTAACGGCTCAGCGTGAGCGGGATGGTGAACTCGAAACCGTAGCGGGTCTCGCCGGTTCCCCGGGAGGAGCTCTGCAGGGTTGCGTTGTTCACGTTGGTGGCGTGGAGCGAGAAGGTGTGCGGGGTACGTGGAATCGCCAGGTTGAGGCCTGCCCCCCAGGCGACCTCCTCGTTGGGGGCCCGGTCAGTCAGTGTCGCAATGTCCGCGGACAATCCAATGTGCCGCGTCAGGCGCACTACCAGCCCCGATCCCAACGCCACATCCGATCCTCCTTCGGGCCCCGGCTCCGCCAGGAGCCGTACCGCAGCCAGCACCCGCACCGGCCCCTGCCGCCGGCTCACCGCCACTTCGCCGTCGAGTCCCTCGGCCGCCAGGTTGTAGCCCACCTGACCCGAAGCATCGATCGGCGCGCCGGACTCCTGATCGAGGGCTGCGATCCGGCCGAACAACTCCCACTCGTTGGGATATCGGGGGGACAGCTCCGAGTTGGTGGCGTAGTGCGCGCCGACCAACGTGCGGGCGGGGAGGCCGGCCGCCAGGAGGAACGTGGGAGTGCTGGTGACCTTCCGTTCCGGGGCCGAGCTGCTGGAGAAGCGGTGGAGAAAGTTGAAGTGCAGCACTCCCGGGCCGCCCACCCACGCACCAGCCAGGTTCGGGGTGCGATCGAGCACCGTCTGCGCAAAAGCTGCGGGTCCAGCGAAAGAGGCACAGAGGAGCCCGAATGAGAGTCTGCCGAAGCTTGGCATTCTGCTAGATAGTACCGCGACTGGTTTGGGGTCTTGAATGGTTGCAGCCGGCCTTGAAGCGGCGTAGTCGAGCAGTGAACGGTAAACAGTAAACAGTGAGCTGGGGGGCCGCCCCTTAAGCTCTTTCCGTTTACTGCTCACCGCTCACCGCTTACCGCTCACTTCACGTTCACTTTTCACTTCTACTGTTCACTTTTCACTTTTCACTTTTTGCCGTTCGTGCCCCCGTTGATTACCTGCCGGAACCGGGAGGGTGAAAGCCCGGTGTGCTGCCGAAAGAGATTGGAGAAGTGGCTCTGATCGGAGAACCCCGCCGCCAGGGCGATCTCCGCCAGTGACAGCTCGGTCTGAGCCAGCTGCAGGGCGGCTCGCTCGATTCGCAGATTCCGCACGTACTCGCCCACGGTGCAGCCGAACGCCTGCCGGAACGCGCGGGCCAAGGTGACCGGGTGCACGCCAACCCACCAGGCCAGGCTGCTCAGGCTGGGACGCGATCCCAGATCGGCATGAATCCGGTCGCGAGCCTCCTCCAGCCAGCGGGGGCGGCCCCGCTCGCTGCCGTTCTGGTCCTTCAGCCGCGACGCCGTCGCGACCAGCTCCAGCAGGAGTCCCTCGATGGCCAGCGGGGCGGTCGAGTCCATCTGCTGCATCTCCTGGTGCACCCGCCAGCCGATGGTGGAGAGCAGTCCACCGTGGAACGACTCCCGCTCGTCCAGTACCGCCGAGTAGGGCCGGATCGCGGCGACCTGCTCCTGGTCGGCCTCGATCAGCAGCCCGCGGACATCACCCCGGTTGAACCGGTCCCAGTGGCGCTCGCCAGCGGGGGTGATCTTCAGGGTGGAGCTGGTGCAGGCGATCGAGCCTCCGCGCCACAGCTCGGTGAATGCACCATTGAGCACAAAGCAGATGGTGGGCGTCGCATGATCGTGCCAGGGGAGCTCGGCGCCGTGCCGGTGAACCCCTTCCGTCACGGTGAACCCGCCAGCCTCGATCCGGCGCCCCCGCGTGCTCTCGGGTGCCGGCTTGCCCCTGCGCACCATGCTGACCTCCAACAGTCTCGGGCCCTTTCAGTTACGGTGACGCCTGCGGCCGGCCCGAGCACACAATTTTTTCGCTAGACCCATCCAAGTCGGCTACCCCGGTGCAAGACCGTGATTACCTGGTTCGCTACCGTGGGCAGGCTAGGAGGGCTCTAAATGAAGAATTCAACCATTCTGGCACTCGCGCTAGCGGCTCTGCTGCCGCCTGTGTCCGCTTGCGGTGATGATGATAACGATCCGGGCGAACCCGGAACCAGCTTCTCTGCCACATTGTCCGGGGCGAGCGAGGTTCCTCCCGTGCCTACCACGGCCACGGGTAACGCCGCCCTCAGCGTCAGCGGCGGCCAGATTACCTATACCATCAACGTGAACGGCCTTCAGAACGCAGTCGTGGCGCACATTCACATCGCTCCGGCGGGCGCGAACGGCGACATACGGATGAACCTGTGCGGGACGGGTCCCCCGCTGCCCGCTTGCATCAGCGGGACCGGAGTGCTGGCCACCGGGAGCAACGGCACCACCGTTGGCAGCCCCCCGATCACATTCGATGAGCTGGTGGCGGCCATGGAGGCGGGAAATGCCTATGTCAACGTGCACACCGACGATGGCGTGGGCCAGCCCAACACCGGCCCCGGCGACATGGCGGGCGGGGAGATCCGGGGCCAGGTCGTCGCGGAGTGAGCTAGGAGCTGGGAGCTAGGAGCTCCCTGGAGGATGTCATGAGAAGCAGGTTCCTGTTGGTAATCGGGGCCGTATTGGCCATCGTGGGCTGTTCGGGCGACAACGGACCCACCGACACCGGCAACAGCGGCGGCAATGCCACCGTCACCGTCTCGGACCACGTGTTCACCCCGAGCACGGTCAGTATTCCGGTGAACAACACCGTCACGTGGCAGTGGACCTCGGCAACGGTCGAACACAACGTGACCTTCCAGGGCATGCCGCCCTCCCCCAATCAGATCGACGGCTCTTTTGCACGGACCTTTACCGCCGCAGGCACCTTCCCCTACGTGTGTACCTTCCACGCGGCCCAGGGCATGACCGGTACGATCACGGTTACGGCGGGAACGGGTGGTGGTGGCACCGGCGGGGGCGGGGACACTGGTGGAGGTGGTGGGGGCGACCCTTACCCATAACCATCGGAACGAGCGCGCTTAGGACTCCCACTCCAACGCTCTTGACACCCGGAGCGCTCGACTTATAGTGGATCGTCCCTCAGAAGCCATGAAGCTCCGCGCGGCAGTTTCGGTGGTCGCCCAGGCGCGGAGTGGAGCCAATCGCGAAACCGGCTGAGCAAGGTGCTGCTCCGCCGGTTTTTGTTGTCTGGAAACTAGAACCGGTCCATTCGGCCGGTCGGGCTGCCGGGAAAGGAGAGAAGGTGCAGCCCGTCGTTGTGGCTTCTCGATTACGTCTGCATAGGAGGAAACCGATGTACGCCATCATTCGGCGGTATACCCCCAAGACCACCGCCACCAGACAGAACATCGAAGACCTCAAACGCCGGATTGAAGAGAGCTTTGTTCCCGTGGTTCAGGACATCCGGGGTTTTCACAGCTACAGTGTGCTGAACGTGGGTAACAAGGACCTCTTCTCCATCAACATCTTCGAGGACAAGGAAGGGGCGGCCGAGTCCACTCGCCGCGCCGCGGAATTCGTCCAGAAAGACCCCTTGAAGGATCAGCTCAGCAGGCCGGAGGTGTTTGAAGGCGAGCTGCTGGTCCTGAAGGAAGCAGCTGTGGGGGTCTCTCGGTAGGAATGGCGGTGAATCGCCAAGAAACACTTAGGATTCAGGGGTGAAGTATGGAAGCACGTGTCACCAGCTACTCCCAATCGCATCGGCTGAGGGAGCGGATGGCGCAAGCCGAAGTCCGGCACGGGCAGGAGATTCGGGCGGACCTGCCGGGTATCAGAGTGAACGCCATGGGCCGCAACTGGTTCACCGGCAAGCCCAACCACAGAGGCGAGATCTTCTTCTGCACCATGGGACCGATCACGGTCCGGGAGACCACCACTCCGGGTGACGGGGGGCCGTTGCCCAGCAACGTCATCGTCCAGGGTCTCGAGGTTCCGGCCGACGGAACGTACGATCTCAAGGACGTGCTGGTCCAGTCCAATGGCGACCTCAGGGTCATCATGGACGGCGCGTCCCGTGTCGTCCCGGCGGCCAAACCGGCCGAGACCAGGCAGACCCAGCCCATGTTCGTATAGGCGATGCATTGCGAGGGGGCGTTTGCCCCCTCGCACTCACCTCGCCGGGGGCACCAACGCGCTGAGTCTCGCCGCCAGGCTCCTGAGCGCATCAGCGGTTCCCGCATCCCGAGCCCCCTCGGCGGCAGCACGCAAGGTCGCCACGTCTTCTTGGGTGAAGCCGAACGGCTGATCGATGAGGGAAAATGATGCCAGTGCGGCGCGGGCTGGTGGCGGCACCAGGACCCGGTCGTGGGACCGGTTCATCACGATGAC
>JAICPP010000191.1 GCA_025929805.1 Gemmatimonadales bacterium
AAGGTCAGCTCGGCCGCGGCGGCTGGACCTGGTACACCGGCTCGGCGAGCTGGATGTATCGGGTCGGGCTGGAGGGAATCCTCGGCTTCAGCAAGCGAGGGGACCGGTTGTTCATCGAGCCGCGAGCCCCGACGTCCTGGCCCGGGTATACGATCGAATACCGCTACGGCAAGAGCGTCTACGAGATCATGGTGAAAAACGAGAACGGCTCACCCTGGGCGGCGGTCGAGGTGTCGGTGGATGGGAAGAGCACCAACGGCGCCGGCATTCCACTGGTGGACGATGGCGAGCGACACCAGGTGCTGGTGCAGCCGGGTGAGGCGCGAGTGCCAGTGGACTGAGACTTGGCAGCTTCCCCTCCCCACGGCACTGGGTCGGTCCCCCCTGACTATGGGCCTATGGTCGTTGAACCAACCATCTTCCCTGCCGCGCGCGTGGTGCGGAGCAGACGACACGGAGTGGGTTCGACGGCAGGCTCTCAAGATATATGTCGCGGCACTGGACCCGCCGCTCTCGGCTAGGATCACCCGCATCTCCCGCGCTAGGTGGCCGCGCACGTCACCTTGATCTGCATCGGCGTGTAGATGCCGAGGGTCAGTAAGCCGACCAGCTGGTTCACGAAGGTGTGTTGGGTCTCGACCTTGGCCACGCCGTTGGGGCACCGTTCCATTGTCGGTACCGGATCTGGCGGCACCAGCCCATAAATCCAGGAAGACGCGAATTCCTTGTCGATCACCACTGTGGAAGGCGTGGCTCCAGTCTCTACCGTCGCGTGGTAGCAGCCGGCCAGCAGAATCAGCAACGCGGCGCCTAGGGATTTCATTGGACTCTCGTTGGTCTAGGTGAGGGGTGATCGGTAAGCGATGGCTTCACTTGGCGGACGGATGCCTTCCGCCTGCTGCAAGGTTGGCGCATCTTATGGCGACCAACAAGGAGGGTGCTATGAGGACAGGGCTCGTTATCGTGGCGCTGGCCGGAATCTCCGCCGGCCTGATCGGTTGCGGCAATGCGAGTCGGCCGGCGGAGCCGTCGGCCGGCACCACGGAGATATCCGACGTTTCCTCCGATGCCAATGTTCAGGTACGACGCATCACCATGATGGATGCCTGCGACCCCACCACCTTCAATGCCGTGCTGGGACCCGGCACCTGTGTGCGAAACGGCGGGGTGACATTCGACAACTTCATCGCCCAGCTCACCCGCAACCAGAAGGTCGGGTCGTGGCACAATGCTCCTCCCACCACGATCGCTCGTGAGGGTCAGACCCTGCTCGCCATCAACCAGGGCGGCGAGGCTCACACCTTTACCCCGGTAGCGGAGTACGGCGGCGGCATTATTCCGATTCTGAACCAGCTCTCGGGCAACCCCGTCGTTGCCGAAGAGTGCGATAACCTGAGCCCCGGTGATTTCGTCCCGCCCGGCGGCACCGACGAGGCTGTGGTCGGAGCGGAGAGTGTGCAGCGGTTCATGTGCTGCATCCACCCCTGGATGCGGACGACGGTTCAGACGCACTGAGCGTCGGTGGCCGGTTCTTACGTGTCCACCCGACCGCTCACTCGCTTGAAGAAGCCCACGAGGAGCATGATCACACCCACGATCACGAGGAGATGAATCAGGAATCCCGCGAGCTTGAACACGAGAAATCCCACGATCCAGGCGATCACCAGTAGAATCCCGATGGAGATGAAGCTGCTCATCCAAACCTCCTATTAGCGCCACGCGGCGAATAACGACCCTACCACCATTGCTATCCCTATTGCCATCTTGCCGGCCGCCGCGATCGCGCGGCCGAGCACCGCACCCCAACCTGCCTTGACGGAGCCCTCGGCGTGTCGCGCTCGGCTGTACTCGAACAGTGCGGCGCCGATGAACGCCCCCACGAATCCGCCGATGACCGATCCTATGATAGGAATAGGTACACCGACGATCGCGCCGATCAGCCCGCCCACCAAAGCACCCCACCCCGCCCGGCTCGACCCACCGTAGCGCTGCGCGTAGCGGAACCCGATCCAAGCCTCGAACACCTCGCCCAAGATGGCCAGCACGATGATCACGACCATGAAGGTTGCGCTCAGGGTCTGGAAGTCGGTGAGCCAGCCGTAGCCCACGATGCCGAGCACGATGACCCAGAGACCGGGGAGCCCGAAGGGGATGAGGAGTAGCCCTATGATGCCGCAGGCGACGAGGATGAGAGCGGGCGAGAGGTCAGCGGTCATAGAGAAATCGTAGTCCAGCTTGAACTTGGGTCGTCAGGTACCAGGTTGTCTGTGCCACATACCTGCGGTGACCACGCGCACACCGGCGACTCGTACCCACTGTCATACTAATGGCGGGCTGTTTGTTCCATAACGAGCGCCGTTCCGCCATGCCGGAGGCCGGAGTGAACACCACCGCGAAGATACGTGGGACGAAGCATCGAGGAGGCGTTGTCTTCCTGGCCTGCGTTGTCGCGCTCGGATCGGTCCCCTCTCCCACCAATGCACAAGTCCTGCAGCTCACCCCGTACGCCGGCATATCCTCACCCTCCCGAATCTCGATGCGGGACGGAGCCATCCGGCTTCAGCAGAAGGTCGGTCTCAAGTTAGGCGCCCGGCTCACCGTCAGCTTCAACGAGCGGCTCGACCTGCTCACCAGCGTGAGCTACACGCCAGGATATGCCGTGGTGCGCGCGGCCGGCAAGCGAATCGATTTCGGCACCAGCTCACAGATGCTCGGCGGGTCGACTGGAGCGCGCTACTGGCTGCTGCAACCGACTCGGCCGCTCTCCTGGGTGGTGGATGCCAACGTCGGCGTGCTCTTCGGCGGCGAGCCGGCGTACGACGATCTCTTCGGGGTTGCAACCGTGAGCGGTGCGCTGGGGACGGCCCTGCGATACCAGATCGGCCAGTTCGTGAGCCTGCACCTTCGCATTCAGGAGCGGCTCTTTCGAGCACGCTTCGGCACCAGCACTACTCCTGGCTCGAGCCGTCCGCTGCGAGTGTCATTTGGAGTGAGCTTTCCCTTCCTGGAGTCGTCGATCAGGCCGATTGAAAGCGAAAGTCCGTGGTAGAAGAGAGTCACGTTCGTGACTCGTGACTAGCTCCCTACCACCACCGCAACCACCTCCCTCTCTCTCGTCCGGTTATCCAGGTTGATCGCCACCACCTGCTGCCAGGTACCCAGCATCAGCTCCCCGTCGACCACCGGCAATGACAGGCTGGTCTTGAGCAGAGCAGACCGTACGTGGGAGAACCCATTGCCGTCGCCCCAACGCGCGTTGTGAGCGTACTCCTCATCTACCGGGGCGAGCGTCTCGAGCGCCCGCCGGAGATCGCTCAGCGCGCCCGACTCGTATTCGATCGTGGTGATTGCGCCGGTCGATCCGAGCATCTGCACGGTGAGCACGCCGGATCGGACGCCTGAGTGGGCGACTATCTTTTCCAGCTCGGGCGTGATGTCGGCGTGCCCGAATTCGGCGGCGAGTCGGAGGCTCCAACGGTGAGTCGAAGGACTCACGTCACGTTCCTGCACGCTCGGGCCTACCCGCGAGCAGCCTGAGCAGGGACTCGGCGAAGCGGGCCGGCGCCGCCCCATCCAGATTGAGCAACAGATCGGGCTCCAGCATCTCCAGCTCGACCAGCAAGAACTTCCCCGTAATGAAACAACCGTCCACCCGGGCATAGAGCCAGGGCCAGGGAACGTTCTTCAGGATCGATCGCGCCGGTTCCAGGTATTCGGCCGAAGCCTCGACTGCTGCCGCGGTGCCGCCGTACATAGCCTGTACCCGAAAATCTCCTTGCGCCGGCAGCTTCAGCGCGGCATGGCTGAACTCGCCGCCGAGGAACACGAACGACCATTCGCCTTCATTCGCCAGCTCCGCGATGAACTGCTGAACCATGACCTCGCCCCGGCTCGCCAGCTCGCGGAATCGGGCCTCGTCTTCTTTCCTGATGCGGCCATTGGTGCGCCAGGTCTGGTTGGCGTTGGCCGACACGACCGGCTTCACCACCACGTCAGCCCATCCTCTGCGTCGCGCTAATTGGTCTAGCGATGGAGACGGCTCCACCGGTGAGATCCACTCGGTCGGCACCGTGTGGACGCCGCGTCGGGAGAGATCCCGGAGATAACCCTTGTTCATGTTCCACCGGGCGAGCGGCGCCGGGTTCCACAGGGTGACCCCCGAGTCCTCCAACAGCTGGAGCCAGTCCCGGAAATCATCCGGCCTGGTGTAGTAGTCCCAGGTGGCCCGAATCACGACCGCATCGAAGCGCTGCCACTCGCCAGGCGCGCTCCACGCAACTGGAGTGACGGTGACGCCCCGGTGCTCCAGCTCGTCGGCAGCCAGTTGATCGCTGGGCGACAGTCCCGTCAGCCCGGCGTGAGTCGCGAAGGCTACCTGCACTCAGCTCTGGGGTTGCGACAGGAAGTCGAGGATTGGGATGAGCACACGTACTATATGGGAGGGGTTCATGGTACCAAGATGGGAGCCCGAGGCTCTTTTGTCGATTCTCAAGTATCCCGGTCGACGTCTGGGTAGAGGCGACGTGGAATCAACCCAGCTCAAGGAGACAAACCCATGCGATTCATGATGATGGTCAAGGGCAGCGAGAGGTACGAGGCAGGTGAACCACCACCTCCGGAGTTGATGTCCGCCATCGCGAAGCTGGAGCAGCAGGACCGGAAGGCCGGGATCGTGCTGGAGAGTGGAGGACTACTGCCCAGCTCCAAGGGGGCCAAGATCCGGGCGGGACGAGGAAAGCTCAAGGTCACCGACGGGCCCTTCAGCGAGGCCAAGGAGCTGATCGGCGGTTACGCGATCATCCGGGCCGGCTCGAAGCAGGAGGCCATCGAGCACGGCAAGCGATTCATGCAGGTCCACGTCGATGTCCTGGGACCGTCGTACGAGGGCGAGCTGGAGATCCGCCAGCTCATGGACTTCGGACACGAGTGACTGCTTTACCTTTACTCCACCCCCTCGCAATGACTCTCACGCGAGCGACCGTATTGCTCGCAAAGTGGTCTCGACCTCAGCCGGTGTGTTCATGATCCCGCAGGCAACTCGGGAGACGGGCACCCGGTACGGCGAGGTCGAGGCCAGGATCTTCTTCTTCAGCAACCGCGCCACGGTCTCCTTGGCCACGAGCCCTTTCACGTCGAAGCAGACGATACCCGACCGCAGATCCTGAGCAGCCGGCGTGTAGGTCACGACGTTCGGCAGCCGGCTCAAGCCCTCCTGCATCTGCCCGTTTAGCGCGTGTATGCGCTGGGTGATCTTTGCCGGCCCGATCCGTTCGTGAAAGTCGATAGCCGGCGGAATGGCCCAGTGGTGCTCGAAGGCCTGGAATCCTCCGGGCGAGAACATCGCCGCGTGGTGCGCCTGAGGCGGGTGGCCCTCGGTCCAGGCCGCGAACGCATCGAAGCTGTGAAAGCTGGGGATGAGGGGCCGCATGGTGGCCCAGACCTCCGGCTTGGCCCACACGAAGCCAGTACCTCTCGGCGCGAAGATCCATTTGTGCAGGCCGGCCGCGAAGAGGTCCGCTCCCAGCGCGCTCATCTTCGGATCCTCCACCCCGAATCCGTGCACGCCATCGACCACCAGGAGAATGCGATCGCCCTGATCGCGCCGTGCATTCGCCTCCGCGATCGCGTCGGCGACTCGGCGTACCGGCATCTTGAGACCGGTCGAGGAGTGGACCCAGGTGATACCCACGACTCGGGTCTTTGCCGAGATGCCTTTGCGGATCCGATCCACGATCTCGTCCGCCGTTGCCGTCTCGGACGAGCTGAAGATGGAGACCTTACGCCAGGTGGCTCCGCTTCGCTCGGCGGCCAGACGGATGGAGTCGTGGTGGACGAAGTGATCCTGATCGGTGGTCAGCACCTCGTCTCCCCGTTTCAGCGGAAGACCGTGATAGATCAGGGAGAGTCCGGTGGTGGTGTTGCTGGTGAGCGCGATGTCGTGAGGATCGGTGCCAGTGTAGCGACCCAGGGCCGTGGTCACGGCGTCGTAGAGCTTCTCCTCGAATATGCCGTGCTCGATTGCCAGGAACGGGTTCTGATCGATTCGCTGGCGTAACCGCTCGATGGCTTGGCGCACCGGCCGGGGATGAGAGGTCAGGAAGAAGAGGCCCAGGTGGATGTAGCCGGGATCGAGGTCGAACTGCT
>JAICPP010000051.1 GCA_025929805.1 Gemmatimonadales bacterium
GACGCGCCGTCGACGTGCTTCCCCGGCGAAGCTGGGCCAGAGAGGCTTCGTACATCTGGTCGGCCGATGCCTGGGAGCTGGGGCCCGCCGGCCGTGCCGTGTCACCCGGGGCAGTAGTCGCCAGCTGCTCGCCTCGGGCTTCCAGCTGGGTTCGGAGCTCCATCAGCCGCTGCTGGCTCTGTCCAGTCAGCTCCTGCAGCTGCACCAACTGCTGCTGAATGTTGTACAGATCGCTGGCGATGTCTCCCCGAAGCTGGCCCACTGCTCTGCGGCTAGTGGTCAGCGAGTCCATGACGCGCTGCTGCACCCGGATCAGCTCGGTGAGCTGGGCCGCCCGGGCGGAATCCCGCCGGGCCGTTTCGGCCTTGAACAGCGCAATGTCATCCTGCACCCGCTGCACATCGCTTTTCGTGACACAGCCGGCCAGCGTGGTGAGCAAGCCTGCGCCGAGCCATGCCCGCAGGCGGGACGAATGTCTCACTGGGGCGCGGTCAGGTTGTCGCCCCCGGCCGTGACCTCGAACTCGTCACGGCGGTTCTGGGCGAACGCGGTCTCATCGGTGCCTGGATTCAACGGCCGCTCCTCTCCGTAAGAGACGACTTCCAGGCGGGAGCCTTCGATACCCTTGTTCTCCAGGTACCGCTTGGCGGCTGCCGCGCGCCGGTTCCCTAAAGCAAGGTTGTACTCGTCGGACCCCCGCTCGTCGGCATGACCCGAAATCCGGATCCGCACGCCGGGGTTGGCGAGCAGGATTGCCGCCTTGCGATCCAGGGTTGCCTGGTCGGCCTGACGGACCACCGCCTGGTCGTAATCAAAGTTGATCATCGCGGTCAGGTCCGCCGAAATCGCCCGGGCCCGCTCGGCGGCCTCTCTCGCCATCCGCTCCCGCTCCAGGCGCTCCCGTTCTGCGCTGTCATCCACCGGCTCGGGCGCCGGGGGCGGGGCGGGAGCTGGCGTCGGCTCGGGCGCAGGCTCCTCCGGAGCGGACCTTCCCCCGCAGGCAACGGCAAATGCGGCGGCGGTCAAGAGCATCAGCAGAGACGGTGCACGCATCATCACTCCGAGATCATGGGTTGAGAACGGGAGTGGTGCGCCCGAGGCGGCGCGACCACGACGGAAGTCGGGCGGCGCCTGGAGTACCCAGTTGCCGAACCCGGCCAGTTTCGACATCGACGATCCAGATCTGGCGGCGACCGCTGCGGTCGGAGATAAACGCGACATGCCGGCCATCCGGGGCCCAGGTCGGATCTTCATTCCGACCCGAAGACGTCAACTGACGGACCCGCCGGGCCACGACGTCGACCAGGAATATCTGGGGACTATTGGAGACCTCACGATGGAATACCACACTGGCCCCGTCCGGTGACCAGTCGGGAGCATTGGTGCTCCCAGTGGCGCCGTAGTCAAAAGGCGCCAGCAGCTCCTGGTCGGTTCCGTTCGCTGCCATCACATACAGCTGAGGCGGTCCGGCTCGCGTCGAGATGAACGCGATGCGCCGCCCGTCTGGTGAAAACGTTGGGCTTAAGTTGTCCGCGAAGCGTCCCACGGTCAAGCGTTGCGCGCAACACCGTTCAATCACATTTGCGGTGTAGATGTCGGTGCCGCGCTCATCGGAGTGAGCGAAGGCCAGGGTCCGCCCGTCGGGGGAAAAGGTCGGGGTGATATTGAGAGCCGTCTGGGATCCCGGCACGACAAAGCTGGCACCTCCCGAGAGGGTTTGCACCACGATGCCGCCTCGGCCTTGACCCAGCTGGGTATACGCCAGCCGCTGACCATCGGGCGACCAGGCGGGAGAAAGCGCGGTCTGACCCGCGGGGGTGAGCGGTATCAGATCATGGCCATCACTGTCGACTCGATACACCCGGCCACCGGACACGAACAGGAGCCGGCTGGCGGCAGCCCCGGGCACGCCGCTGGCCCAACGCGCCACCTCATCAGCCAGCCGATGCACCTCCAGCCGGAACTCCGCACTGGCGCTGGAGGGCAGCGTCACTGCCTTCTGACTTTGCAGCTTTCCTTCACTCAAGTCGTGCAGCCGGGCAGTCACCCCGCCGGATCCCTCGACCAGCTCAACAGCGAACTGCGCCCCGAGACTCTTGTAGAGCTGGTAATTGACGCCGCTCGTACCCGGCTCGGTGGAGCCACGGTCGGCGGTGGATCCGCTGGGCAGATCAGCCACCGTGATCATCTCAAAGCGATCGGTGAAATCCAGATCCCGGCGCACCATGGCGCGCACCGAGTCGATGCCGGTGCCGGGCACCACAACGAGGCCGGGACGCATGCCCGGGGTATAGTCCACTCCGATCCGAACACCGTCCCGGACCTGAGAGGTGTCCTGCGCCATCACGGAGCTCCCGAGCAGTGCAATGGCAAGGGTCAGGAGGGTTGTTCTGGTCATTGTGTAGGCTTGAAATAAAAGCTGACCGGCAGCACATCTGCATCCCAGCCGTCGGGCAGCGGACCGAACGCGCGATTGTTGCCCGCGGCTTCGATGGCTCCCTGCGCATCCAGGTCGAACGCAAAGCTGCCGGAACGAGTCACAAATCGTATATCACGCACCGAACCATCCCTCAGTATGAGAAAGCTGATCTCGGCGAAGTTTCTCTGCTTGGCCGAGCCGCGGTCCCAGCGCTGGTAGATCTGAGTAACGATGTTTCGCAGGTACTCCGGATAGGGGAACGCAAGCCCGGGAGTCTTGATGGTTGCGACATCGGTCCCGGTACTGGGGGTCTCCCCCGGAGCAGGAGTCGCCGGCGACGTGGTCTTGGGAGGTGGCTCCTTCTTTTCCTCGGTTGGGGGCGGAGGTTTGGGTTTGGGCGGCGCCGGCGCCTTGGTCGGCTTCGGCGGTGCCGGCTTCACCGGCGCTGGTTTTTCCTCCGGCGGTGGCGTCGGCAATGCTTCTCGTGCCAAGCGCTTCTGGGTGGGTGCCGGCGCGGCGACCAGGTCAACGGCATACGAGGGGGGAGATGCCTTACTGGGCTTGACCGTCGTGACGAGGAAGCTGGCGACGGCCGCATGTACCAGGATGGTTCCGACCAGTCCGGCCGCCCGCCCCGGCGGCTCGCGTTCGGAACTCCGAATCTTCACGGCGATTCTTCCTCGGCGGCCACGAGTCCGACGTTCTGTACGCCGGCCGTGCGGATCACCGCAAGGACGCGTACGACCTGGCCGTAGGGCACCCGGGTGTCCGCCTGCAGATACACGCCGTTGGGTTTGCGGGTTGCCACGAGGGAGCGGAAGGTCACCCTGAAATCGGTGTAGGACACCGGCGTTTGATCAATGAAGATCCGACCATCTCGATTCACCGTCACCACCATGCCCTCTCTTGGGGAGAGGGGCCGAGCCTGGGCACGAGGCAGCTCGACATCGACCCCGCCTTGCATGATTGGTGCCGTGATCATGAATGTAATCAACAGAACCAGCATGACGTCGACCAAGGCCGTGACATTCACATCCGCCATGAGCGGAAGCTCCCCCCGCTGGCTCCCCAGCCCGCCACCCAATCCTGCTGCCATTATACGAGACCCTCCCGGGCCATGGTGCCGATCAGCTCGTTGGCGAACCCTTCCAACTCGCCGGCGAAGAGCCGGACCCGATTGACATAGATGTTGTAGGCAATGACAGCCGGAATGGCGGCAAGCAGCCCGCTGGCGGTGGCCACCAGCGCCTCAGCGACGCCGGGTGCTACCGCGGAGAGATTTCCCGAGCCCTTTGAGGCGATTCCTATGAAGGCGCTCATGATGCCGAAGACGGTGCCGGTAAGACCCAGCAGGGGACTTACCGAGCCGATGGTAGCAAGCCAGGGTATGTAGTGGCCCAGCAGATCCCGTTCGGCTGCCACCTCCTTGCCCAACACCATTTTCAAAGCTTCCAGCTGCGTCATCGTGAGGGAGCTGCGATCGGCGCCCCGTTCGTCCCGCAGCGCGCCGGGGCGAAGCTCTGAATAGAAGGTGACCGCTTCGCGGAACAGTCGGTTGTACGGTGACGGCGGCAGCTTCATGACGGCGTGATACGCATCCTTCAGCCGGGTAGTTCGCTCCATCTCGTTAAAGAAGCGATCGGCCTGGCGATTGAGCTTACGGAATTGCCACCACTTGAGAATGATGATGAACCAGGAAATGAGCGAGAACAGTCCAGTGACTACCAGAACGATCTTGGTCTCCGGGCTCGAGGCTGCGATCAGCTCGAAGGGTGACTGCGGGATCGCGCCGGCCGCTTGCTGGATCACCTGGCCTCCGTCTTGAACCAGTCCACCAGCTCTCGCAAACCATCCTCGAATACATAATCCGGTTTCCACCCCAGCACCTTCTTCGCCTTGCTCACGTCCAGCGCGCTGCGAAACAACTCACCAGGTCTGGATGGGGCAAACTCCAGCTTGGGCTTCTGTCCCATCACCTCACCGACCGAAGCGGCCAGATCCAGCACATTTCGCTGCCGGGACGTGGCAATGTTGAAGGCTGGGTCATCCAGGTCCTGTCCGGTTGGAGCCGGTACCGTGCTGGCCAGCACGTTGGCCCGGGCGACGTCCTTGACGAAGACGTAATCCCGAGTCTGGCGCCCATCCCCGAACACAGTGAGAGGCTCCCCGGCCAGCAGTCGGGAGACGAAGATCGACACGACGCCAGCCTCGGACTTGGGATCCTGCCGAGGGCCGAACACGTTGGCGTAGCGCATGGCGATTCCTTCGAAGCCCCGGAGTAGCGCCAGAGCCCGCAGGTAGTACTCACCGGCCAGCTTGCTCACTCCATAAGGGGAAACCGGCAACTTGGGCGCCGTTTCCGGGGTGGGGATGACATCCGGATCGCCGTACACGACCCCCCCGCTGCTCGCAAAGACGAAACGCCGGACGCCACCCTCTCCCGCGCCTTCGAGCAGGTTGAGCAGACCCACCACGTTGATCTCGCTGTCGAACGCGGGTCGGTCCACGGAAACCCGGACATCGATCTGCGCCGCGTGATGATTGACTACATCGAAGCGTCCCGTGGCTATCGTCTTTCGGGCTTCGGCAGACCGGATGTCGGCGCGAACCAAGCGGACGTCTTTGGGAACATTCTTCTCCTTCCCTCGGGAAAGATCGTCCAGCACCACTACCTCCCACCCGCCTCGGAGATAGGCCTCCGCGAGATGAGATCCGATGAAGCCGGCACCTCCAGTCACCAATACCCTGCCACTCATCCGCGTCTCCACATTCAAATCCCCAGGTCACCGAGGTAGCCATCCTGAGCGCCTCGCAATATAGAAGCGGGTGGGGAGGAGGGAACCGGTGAAACCGGGTAGGCGGGTAGGCGGGCAGGCGGGTAAGCAGGTCGAGGGGCGGGCCGTGATAGATGATAACAAGAGGCCGAGATCTCAGACGAGGTCTCGGCCTCTTAAGTGACCCTCTTACCTGCTTACCCGCTTACCCGCCTTTACTGGGGCAGCTTGGCCACCTGCATGACGTCAGTGCCGGGCGGAATGTCAGGCGAGACCACGTTCAGCAGGAGCCCGGTGGCTGTGCGGTCGCGTACGTGCACGATCTGCATAGTGGCCATCAGCTCATTAACTCGAACCATGCCATCATCGTCACGATCGGGGCGCCGGCGTATTTCGAAAAGATCACCGGCTGCAACACCGTCTTCGCGTCCCTTGTCGATGAACACGACCATCTGCGGTTCCTTGAGCTCCTGGCGTCCTAGTCCGCCTATCAGCGAGCCCCGGACACCGTCGGTAACCGGGACCGCACGGACCCGAGAACCTGGATTGAAGCTTTCCATCGGGAGGGTCCGTTGACCGTTCCGGATCGGTCCGTAGGTGGCGACGATATCCGCCACATAGTGCCCGTCGAGCGCTTCGGTTATATGGGCCACACCGGTCGGGATGACCACGTGACCATAGGGCTCGAGCTCCTGTCCGAGTCGGACAAGCAGCAGACTGTCTCCCACCTCATAGCTCGCGTCACGCGGCGCCTCCAGCGCAATGGAGGTGTACGGCAGTGCATTGGCTCGGCTGTTGACGGCCTTGATCTGCTGCGGCGTCACTGGTCCGATGACCTTGCCATACGGCAGGCGCTGATTCTCGGTCAGGAAGCCGGAGGAATAGAACTCGATCCGGCGCAAAGGCCGGTATGGCTGGCGGGTGTATGCCTTGAGCACTTCGGAGACGGACCGGCGCTTGCGTTCGGGGAACAGCGGGCCCTGCTCTGTCTCTTGGCTTTCAGCGAGTGATGGCTGCTGGGGCCCCTGGGCCAACGCGTCAGTGGAATCGGTGCCCGCCCGAGCGCTGTCGGCCAGGAGCATGGTTGAATCGTCCGCGGCCGGTGGCACCGGAGTATCCATGGTGGGGACCGACGCCACGTTCTCGGTAGGCGCAATGCGCAACACCTCTCCGGGATAGATCCAGTGAGGATCTTCCACCACGTCGGTATTCAGCCGGTAGATGCCAGGCCAGAGGAACGGATCCTTCAGGTAGAGTTGCGCCAGATCCCAGAGTGTGTCGCCCTTGCGGACCGTGTGGGTTTGCGGGAGCGGCTCCTGGGCCGCTGCTCCACCGGGCAACGCGGCCAGGGCCAGTGCAGCGCACCATCCCAGCATGTGCACCCGGCGAGGTGACGGCCGGCTCGGCTTGCGGGAACACTTACGGGACATTGGGATCTCCCAGCGGCGTCGCTGTCCTGGTGAATGGATCTGGAGACGGCAAACGGTAAAGCTTGGCTGGGAAGTCGCAAATTCAACGCCACTGCGGAGGTGCATCAAGGAAGGGGCGTAACCTGAGGATAGTACATGAGTTGACCCAGCCGACTTCCACCAGATTCACGATGCATGCGGTCTGGCGAACGGCGGGAGGAGTCGCAGTCAGCGGGTAGGCGGGGGGCTGGTAAGCCGTCTGGGCACAAGCACCCGCTTCGCCTCTCCTCCTCTGCGCCCTACCCGCCTCCCCGCGTACCCCGCTTACCGTTTAGAACGGCAAATCGTCGTCTTCGGCGTCGAGTGCCTCGGGGAAGTCATCGAAGCCTTCCTTGCCCTTGGCCCCAGCGGCGCCAGCGGCCACCTTGGGCGCGGAGAATGCCTCGGCACCCTCGCCCTTACCCGACAACAGGATGAGTTCTCGCCCGTTGATTTCGGTGGTGTACCTGGTCTGCCCTTCACGATCTTGCCACGAGCGGTACTCGATACTGCCTTCCACGTAGACCTTGTCTCCCTTTTTGCAGAAGCGCTCGGCGATGTCGGCCAGGGTGGAGAACTTGGTGTTCCAGAAAACGACCCGGTGCCACTCCGTCTTCTCCTGCTTTTCTCCCGCCTGGTTTTTCCACTGGCGGCTGGTGGCGATCGACAGCGTTGCCACCCGGGAGCCGTTTGCTGTGCTGCGGACTTCTGGATCTGCTCCGAGATTGCCGATCAGGATGGCCTTATTCAGACTTCGACTCACATGCACCTCCAGTGTTCAGCAGTAAAGTCCGACCCGAGTGGACCCGCGCATAATATAGGGTGCGCAGAGTCCGCTTCAACCAAAACGCTGCGGCGGATTCCAATTTCACGCATGTTGCTCGAGGGGAAGCCATAGCACGAGCGCATCCTCCCTGGGATTGCGGTAGTACGCGGCTCGCTGGCCCACCGGCCGAAACCCGGCGCTCAGATAGAGCGCCTGGGCCGATTGGTTGGACTCGCGCACCTCCAGGAACACCTCCTCCACTCGGTGTTTGCCCAAGACGTTGAGCCCCGAGCGCAGCAGCGTGCGGGCGACTCCCTTCCGCCTGAAGTCCGGCGCAACGGCGAGGTTGAGGATTTCGCCGGTGCCCGCCACTTCCCGGCCAATCAAGTATCCCACGATACCGCGCCCCGCCTGCGCCACCAGGCCGAAAGTCCAGGGTGATTCCAGCGCCTCGCGAAAGCTGGTCTCGCTCCACGGATCACTGAAGCAGCGGCGCTCGATCTGAACGAGCGGCACTGCATCAGCCGGGACTGCCGATCGAATCCGGTAGCGGGCGTCCATGAGCACTCTCCCATCGCGCCTGAGCTTCGGCGGGGCGGCCGTACACCGGCTCCCATTCGCGCACGGCTTCGACCGGATGAGCTCCCCCCGCCCGGCCGAGCAAGTCCAGGAGACGGGCAGCACGCGGCGAACCCTCCGGCGACCCGATCACTGGACTACCCACCCAACGCTCCAGCTGGGTCAGGACCGGTGCCGCCGCGTCGCCGACGACGATGTCCGGTCGAAGGTCTCCGGCAATGAGATCCTCCGGCCGCCGAACCGACGGGATCAGCTCGGTGCGGATGCGATCGCTCTCGAATCGATACGCCGCAGCGTACACTTCACCTCGTAATGCGTTTGCAATCGAGAGTATCAGCGCATCGGGCTGGGCAACGCCGGCCGCTCGCACCAGCAGAGACGGAGCGGTCCACAAGGGGAGGCGCCGCGCGTGCACCAGCGCCTTGGCCACCGCGGCGCCGACCCGCAGTCCGGTAAAACTTCCCGGACCATCGCTGAGAACAATCCCGCCCAGCTGGTCGAGGGTGGACACTGTCCGCTGCAGCAGGTCTTGCACCATGGGCAGCAGCCCCGCGGCATGCCGACGCGCACCGATCAGGGTGTCCTCCACAGCCGAGGACCCAGCCCCGGGTTTGCCGATCGCCACCGACGCACGGTCGGTTGCAGTATCGAGCGCGAGCCACATCAAAGTGACTCCAAGCCCCGGAGCTCCGGCTCCGCCAGATGATACAGCCGAAACCGCCGGCTGGGTGTGGGGATCCAGCCACCGGCACGTTCAGGCCATTCGACCAGTATGGCGTCGCCTTCGGCCACGAGGCCCTCCCAATCGAGATCCGCAGCCTCGTCTGGAGAGCGGAGCCGGAAGCAATCCAAGTGGAACACCGGTCCCCGGGCCCCGTGATAGCGGTGTACCAGCGCGTAGGTAGGACTGGTGGCCGGACCGGTCACACCCAGACCCCGAGTCACTGCCTTGATGAACGTGGTCTTACCGGTACCCAGCTCGCCTTCGAAGGTGATCAGCTCGCCGGGCCGGAGCCGCCGGCCGAGCGCTTCGCCTTCGGCTTCCAGCTGAGACTGAGTCAACGTGCGGGTCACGCCTGTCGCCGCATTCTGGCGGGAGGCGGCCGGCGCACATCGGGCGCACCGAGAGCCTTGAGCTCGTTCAACTGATCCCGTAGCATAGCGGCCAGCTCGAACTCCAGGTTGGCGGCAGCTTCGCGCATCTGTCGCTCCAGCGCAGTGATTGCCGCCGCGCGCTTGGCCGGATCCCGGAGATCGAGTCGGTCCTGCACTGCCGGCTTCGGCTCCGGCCGCTCGGTCCGCGCGTCAGCAACGTGAGTCGACAGCCGGACCTGCTCCATCGACTTCACAATGGATACCGGCGTGATGCCGTGCTCCTCATTGTAGGCACGCTGGATGGAGCGGCGCCGATCCATTTCGTCCAGCGCGCGCTGCATGGACCCGGTCATCCGATCGGCGTAAAGCACGGCCCGACCGTTGATGTGCCGGGCAGCACGACCAATCGTCTGCACCAGCGAGCGGTCGGAGCGGAGGAATCCTTCCTGGTCGGCGTCGAGGATAGCGACAAGAGATACCTCCGGCAGATCGAGACCCTCCCGCAGCAGGTTGATGCCCACCAGCACGTCGAAATCTCCCAGCCGCAGGCCCCGGAGTATTTCCATGCGCTCGATCGCATCGATGTCGGAATGGAGGTAGCGAACCCGTACCCCGGCCTGCTGGAGATAGTCGGTCAGGTCTTCGGCCATGCGCTTGGTCAGCGTGGTGACCAGGACCCGCTCTCCGCGATTCTCCCGAAGCCGAATTTCGGCCAGGAGATCGTCGACCTGGCCCCGCACCGGCCGTACATCCACCTCCGGATCTACCAGTCCGGTGGGCCGGATGATCTGCTCGACGACCACGCCCTGCGAGAGCTGCAGCTCGTAATCGCCCGGAGTGGCAGAGAGGTTGATCATCTGGGGAACCAGCGACATGAACTCGTCGAAGTGAAGCGGACGGTTGTCCAGAGCCGAAGGCAGCCGGAACCCGTACTCGACGAGCGTCAGCTTGCGGGCGCGGTCGCCGTTGTACATGCCCCCTATCTGAGGCAGGCTCACGTGTGACTCATCGACCACGACCAGGAACTCCGGTGGGAAATAGTCGATGAGGCAGGCCGGCCGCTCTCCCTCCCGACGGCCGGTCAGATGCCGGGAATAGTTCTCGATGCCGGCGCAGGTGCCCACCTCCAGCAACATCTCGACATCGAACGAGGTGCGCGACTCGAGCCGCTGGGCCTCGAGCAGCTTCCCTGCACTCTTCAGCTCGGCCAATCGCACCGCGAGCTCTTCCCGGATGACTTTGACCGCCCGCTCGATGGTGGGCCGCTGGGTGACGAAGTGCTTAGCGGGGTAAATCGCGCACTGGTCGAGCTGCACGATGGTGTCGCCGGTGAGAGGATTGATCTTGCTGATCCGCTCCACCTCGTCACCCCACAGCTCGATACGAATCGCCTGCTCGGCATACGCGGGAAAGATCTCGATCGAGTCGCCCCGAACCCGGAAGGTGCCCTGTTCGAACATGACATCGTTCCGGCCATACTGGATCCGCACCAGCTCCGCGAGAATGGCGTCGCGGCCCCGCTGCTCTCCTCGCCGCACCGTGACCATGAGCTTGCGGTATTCAGCGGGGTCCCCCAGGCCGTAGATGGCGCTCACCGTAGCAACGATGACCACGTCGTCCCGCTCCATCAGACTGGAGGTGGCCCGCAGTCTCAGACTCTCGATGTCCTGATTGATGGAGGCGTCCTTCTCGATGTACACGTCGGTGGCCGGGACGTAGGCCTCCGGCTGGTAGTAATCGTAGTAGGAGACGAAGTACTCGACCGCGTTCCGGGGAAGGAACTGGCGCAGCTCGCCGTAGAGTTGAGCCGCCAACGTCTTGTTGTGGGAGAGTACCAGCGTGGGCTTGCCGTAGTTCGCGATGGTGTGGGCCAGGGTCATGGTCTTGCCCGAGCCGGTCACACCGAGAAGTGTCTGATACTTGTCCCCCCGCTGGAGGCCAGCAGTCAGTTCACGAATGGCTTTGGGCTGGTCGCCGGCAGGCTCGAAGGGGGCGACTACCTCGAATTGAGGACTGCTCATTGAGGGAATATATACTGCCGGGATTTCTTCGGGGAGGGCCCTGAAGAGTCAGCCTGACGATCCTGCCATCGCGAGCAGCCGTTTCCACTGCGCTTCGGTTGCCGGCATGACCGACAGCCGCGGCTGCCGAACCAGCCCGAGGTCGGCCAGTGCCGGATCTGCCTTGATGGCTGCGAGAGAGACCGGCTTGGGCAAGCGGCGGTCGAACTCAATGTCCACCACCGTGAGGCCGCTGTCCTTCTGCTTGGGGTCGGGATAGGGCGGGCTTACCACCCGGGCCAGCCCGACGACCTCCTTGGTAGCACCTGAGTGATAGATCAGAAGCGGATCGCCCGGGGCCATGCTGCGCATGTGCTTCAGGGCGACCGCATTGCTGACCCCGTCCCACACCGTCCGGCGATCACGCTCGAGCTGATCGAAGGGATAGACCGCGGAATCGGTTTTGAGAATCCAAGGGTTCAAGCGGGTGGCGCCTCACGACGCTCGATCTCGGTTACGCCTTTGACCTTCCGCACTGCCTTCATCACTTTGCCCAGGTGGGGCAGATTATCCACCTCGACGAAGATGGTGCCGAATACCGATCCGTCTTTGGTGTGCAGATCGGCCCCGCGGATGTTGGTGCCCGTCTGGCTGATTGCTTCCATGATGTCGGCGTACAGGCCCCGGCGGTCTTCGCCGGTGACCGCCAGCCTGACGGCGAATGCTTCGCCCTGGGTTTCCTGCCAATCGATGTCGACTCTGCGCTCGTCTGCCGCCAGGGTAAGCAGGTTGGGACAGTCGGACCGATGAATCGAGATCCCCCGGCCCTGGGTCACGTAGCCGACCACCGAGTCACCGGGAACCGGCTGGCAGCACTGGGCATAACGAACCATAAGTCCGTCCACACCCTGGATCTTGATTCCCCGACCGAGCCGGATTCGATCGATCACTCGACCGAACACGGTGGGCTTGGGGTCCTGAATCTCGTCGCCCGGAACATCGGGATACAGCGCCCGGATCACCTGCCCGATCGGCACGTCACCGCGCCCCACCGCGATCTCCAGCCCCCGGCCGTCGGCCAGAGAAAGGGTATGCGCTGCCTTGGCCAGACGCTCGTCGTCTGGTGAATCCAGCCGCCGGCGGCGCAGCTCGCGGGCAAGGATCTCTCGCCCGAGACCCAGGCTGACGGTTTCTTCCTCGTGGTTGACCCACTGCTTGATCTTGTGCCGCGCCCGTGCCGTACGCACGTGACTGAGCCAGTCGCGGCTGGGCTTCGCCGAGGCGCTGGTCAGGATCTCCACCGTGTCGCCGCTCTTCAACTCGCGGTGCAGCGGCGCGATCCTGCCGTTCACCTTGGCGCCCTGGCACTTGAGGCCGACTTCGGTGTGAACGTGAAACGCGAAGTCGATCGGGGTGGAGCCCTTGGGAAGACGCTTCACGTCTCCGAGCGGCGTGAAGATGAAGATCTCATCCTGGTACAGGTCGATCTTCAGGAACTCGAGGAACTCTTCGGGACTATGGGTGTCCTGCTGCAGCTCGAGCAGCTGCCGGAACCAGCCGAGATGCTGATCCAGCTCGTCCCGGCTGCCGTCGCGCTTGTAGACCCAGTGGGCGGCGATGCCGTACTCGGCCGTGCGGTGCATATCCTGGGTCCGGATCTGCACCTCGAACATCTGTCCACCGGGCCCGAAGATCGTGGTATGCAGCGACTGATAGGCGTTGGATTTGGGACTGGCGATGTAATCCTTGATCCGCTCCTGGATCGGCGTCCAGTTGTGGTGGATGATCCCGAGCACGTGATAGCAGTCTGGCACCGTGCGTACGATGACCCGGACGGCCATGAGATCGTAGATCTCGTCGAATACCTTGCCCCGCTTCTTCATCTTCTGGAAGATCGACCACAAGTGCTTGGGCCGGCCGGTGACCTCGAACCATTCGATGCCGGCCTGACGCAGCTCGTGGTCGAGCGGGGTCTTGAGCTTGAGGATGGTTTGCTCCCGTGATGCGCGCTTGGCGGCCACCTGCTGAGCCAGCTCGCGATAGTCTTCCGGCTCCAGGAACTTGAAGGCGAGGTCCTCCAGCTCCGCCTTGATGCCCGCCATACCGAAGCGGTGCGCCAGCGGCGCGTAAATCTCGCGGGTTTCCAGGGCAATCCGGGCCCGGCGCTCCGGCGGGAGGTGCTCCAGAGTCCGCATGTTGTGCAGCCGGTCTCCCAGCTTGATGATGATGACCCGCGCGTCCTTGGCGATCGACAGCAGCAGCTTGCGGTAGTTCTCGACCTGCTCCTCAGCGGAGGAATGGAAGGTCAGGCTGGAGATCTTGGTCAGGCCGTCGACGATCCCGGCGACCTCGTGGCCGAACTCCCGGGCGATGTCCTCCATCCGCACATCCGAGTCTTCCACCACGTCGTGCAGCAGGGCGGCGGCGATTGTGGTGCTGTCCAGGAGCTGTTCGGCCAAGATCAGCGCCACGGCGATGGTATGGGAGACGAAGTCCTCGCCCGACATCCGCTTCTGGCCTCGATGCGCGGCGGCGCTGAAACGGAGCGCGCGATCGACCAGCTCCAGATCGAGTCGATCGGCGTGCTTCTCCAGCACGGCCCTGAGGTCAGGGGCGAGATCCGGCAAGGTCCCGGTCACAAGAGTCCAGCTGTCGCAAAGCTCACGAAACGGTCTCCTGCAATAATGACGTGATCGTACAAGGGTACGTCGAGCAGCCGTCCTGCCGACACCAGTTGCTTGGTGGCCGCCCGGTCCTCCGCAGACGGCGTGGGATCGCCACTGGGATGGTTATGCACGACGATGATCCCAGCCGCCGCCTCGGCAATGGCGGCACGAAACACTTCGCGAGGATGCACCAGAGAGCTGTTCAGCAATCCTCGGGTAATCATCACATCGCGCAGTACCTGGCTCTGGCTATCCAGCGCCAGGAGGTGGAACTCTTCCACCTGGAGGTCCCGCAGCCGGCCTCCAAACAGCCGGAGCACGTCTTCCGGTTCCCGGATCCGCTGCGCCGGAGGCCGTTCTTCCCGGGCTGCGCGCGCGCCCAACTCGAAGGCCGCAATCAGCCGCCCTGCCTTGGTCGGGCCGATACCCGGAGACCGAAGCAGCTCGGCACTGGGACGTTGAGCCAGTCGGCGAAGTGAGCCGTCGCTGATCAGGAGCAGCCGCTGAGCCACGGCGAGCACGTCGTGGCCGCGTCCACCCGTACCTAACACAATGGCAAGAAGTTCGGCGGTCGTCAACGCGGCGGCGCCGAGCGCCCACAGGCGCTCTCGAGGCCGGTCGGCTGTGGCGATGGTGGTAACCGGCAGAGCCATCCATCCAGGATAGCTCGGAGCGGGAAGCAGGTCGTGTCTTTATCCTGCGGGTCCAACGGAACTTACGCCGTTAGCGACCGGCCCCGTGGCACTTCTTGTACTTGCGGCCGGACCCGCAGGGACAGGGATCGTTGCGCCCTACTTCCGGGACGGCTGCCGTGGCGCGGCCCACCGGACCCAGCGAGCTGCTGACGGCTGGTGCGGACGCCCGGGGAGTGGGCGTCGGAGGGGGAGCTGGCCGGCGGCTGTGG
Organism: Gemmatimonadales bacterium; assembly: GCA_025929805.1. Taxonomy (GTDB): domain Bacteria; phylum Gemmatimonadota; class Gemmatimonadetes; order Gemmatimonadales; family GWC2-71-9; genus CAVVWJ01. Next base: position 14,652 of record JAICPP010000051.1, read on the forward strand.
CCGGTGAAGAGATCGTCCGCTCCCATCGAATTCGCGGGCTCGGGAACCGGCATGCGGCGTGCGGGGAGCTCTGGTCTGGGCGGTTCGGCGCTCACCTGGATCTTGAGGAAGCGCTCGGTGAACGTGGACTGGATGTCATGCATTAGGTCCTCGAACATCTCGAAGGCCTCACGCTTGTACTCCACCAGCGGGTCCTTTTGCCCCCAGGCCCGGTACTGAATCGCGTTGCGGAGCTGGTCCAGGTCGTAGAGGTGATCCTTCCAGCGCTCGTCCAGAACCGATAGCATTACCTGAGAGAGCACCTGGGTGTCCACCTCTGGTATGCCGATGGTCTTCCCGAACTCCGCCAGGTAGTCAATTTTTCGCCGGAACGCCTCCTCGCCTTCCTTCTTGACCAGACCGATCATGTCATCGATGCCCGGAGCAGCCTGGGCGTCGGTGAGTGCTTCCACGCTCACCAGGTATTGGAGCGCCAGCGCCTCGCGCAGGCCACCCCGGTCGTACTCCTCGGGACGCTCGGCGCCGGTAAGGAACTGGGTCACCGCCCGCTCCAGGGCCAGCTCGATCATGCGTCGAGCCTCAGCCTTGAGCTCCTCCCCCCGCTCCAACGCGAAGAGCCGGAGCGAGTAGATGACTTCGCGCTGCTGATTCATCACATCATCGTATTCCAGCAGGCGTTTCCGCTGCTGGAAGTTTTGCAGCTCGACGCGCTTCTGGGCCTGCTCGATGGCACGGGTCACCAACCCCCCGGTGATGACCTCGCCCTCCTCCGCCCCGCTCTTGTCCATCCACCGGGCGATTCGATCCGACCCGAAGAGTCGCATCAGGTCGTCTTCCAGCGAGAGGAAGAAGATCGATTGCCCCGGGTCTCCCTGGCGACCGGAACGGCCCCGCAACTGGCGGTCGATTCGGCGGGACTCGTGCCGCTCGGTTCCGATGATTTGGAGTCCCGCCTCGGGTTGGGTCAGGTCGAGGTCCTTGCCCAGTTTGATGTCGGTACCCCGCCCGGCCATGTTGGTCGCGATCGTGATCGCTGCCTTCTGGCCCGCTCCCGCCACGATCTCGGCCTCCCGCTGGTGATACTTCGCGTTCAGCACTTCGTGCTTGAGTCCCCGCCGCTTGAGCTGACGGGAGAGCGTTTCGGAGACGTCCACGTTCACGGTACCGATCAGGATCGGCCAGCCCAGTCCGTGCAGCCGCTCGACCTCGTCCATGATCGCATCGTGTTTCTCCTTCCGAGTCTTGTAGATGCGATCGGCCTGATCGATGCGTTTGACCGGCCGGCGCTGGGCTGATGGATTGCACCAGGCGGTTGAGGCCAAGGAGGGTGTGCAGGTCAAAGGCGAGACCCAGACCTTTGCCACCATCACCATTCAGAACTACTTCCGGATGTACGACAAGCTGGCGGGGATGA
>JAICPP010000027.1 GCA_025929805.1 Gemmatimonadales bacterium
ATGCAGCGCAGCGAACGTCCGGGCTGCGATACCGGGCACGCCGAGCATCCCATTGCCGGTCACAGTGATCAGGGCCTGCCCCGCGGCAGCGGTGAGGGCTTTGACCGGATATGGGCCCGCCGGAACCCGCTCGGAGACTTCGGTGCCGGGCGATTGGGGGTCGGCGAACGGACGGAGATAGATCGGCGTGGGCCGGCCCATCAGTGGGATCAGCGCTCGGGGATGAAGTACCCTGGCACCGTAGTAGGCCAACTCCGCCGCCTCGCGCACGTGCAGGCGAGGAATGACCCGCGCATTGTCAACCACATATGGATCCGCAGTCAGCAAGCCGGGCACATCCTTCCAGAGAGACACCCGGGAGGCACCCAGAGCACGGGCCAGGAGCGTGGCCGTAAGATCCGATCCGCCTCGCCCCAGTGTGGCCACCTCTCCGGTGGGAGTGGCTCCCAGAAAGCCGGGGACCACCGGAACCACCCCACGGACCAGCAGTGGCTGGAGATGCCGTTGTATGCTGCGGTCGGTGCGCTCCAGATCGGGCGCGGCCTGGCCGAAGGCGGAATCGGTGTGCACCAGGTCGGTGGCGTCCACGTACCTCGCATCGATGCCTGCCTGGCGCAGCGCGGCCGCCACCAGCCGTGCGCTGAGCCGCTCACCGCGGGAAATCAGGTAGTCGATGGTACGCGGTGTCAGCTCGCCGACCACCCGAAGACCTTGGACCAGAGCTTCCAGCTCCTGAAAGTCATCGGCGATATGGGCCAGGGTGACGGCACGGCTTCGTCCCGCTGCGAGCAGCGTGCGAGCGACCTCCGTATGACGAGAGCGAAGCTGAGCTACCAGCGCGGCGACCGTGCGTTCCTTGCCACTTCCGGCCTGCCGGGCGACCTCGAGGAGTGCATCGGTCACCCCGGCCATGGCGGAGACGACAATAGCAATCGGTTCCGAAGCGTAGCTCTGCGTGATCTCGACGGCGTGCCGAACCGCGGTGGAGTCGGCCAGCGAGGCTCCGCCGAACTTGTGCACCTGGGGTGCGCGGCGGCGGCGTGGCGGCATGTGTTAGTTTCCCCCCATGCTTGGACTCCTCAAGCTGATCCAGTCCATCATCAAGACGCTGCACTCGGCGGGAACGCCGGGGCAGGTGGCTGCGGGTATGGCCTTGGGGTCGGCTCTCGGGCTCACCCCGCTGATGAACGTGCACAATCTGGTGGTTTTTTCTCTGCTGGTGCTGCTTAACGTGTCCTTCGGTGGTGGTATGCTGGGCTGGATGCTGTTCGTGCCGATCGGCTTTCTGCTCGACCCACTCTTTCATTCCATCGGTCTGAGGCTGCTCGAAGCGCCGTCGCTCAGGCCACTTTGGACGAGCTGGACCAATACACCCGTCCTTCCTTATACCAACTTCAACAATACAGTTGTTCTCGGCAGCTTCGTGGGTTGGGTTCTGCTGGCCGTTCCCATCTTCTTTGCGGCCCGTTACGGCGTGGCGCGGTATAGAGCTACCGTGGGTGAGCGAGTTCGGCAATCCCGCTTATACAAGGCGGTTACCGCGTCACAGGTGTACAACATCTACCGTCTCTTCCGGCCGTGAAGGTCAAAATATTCCGGTGGAAGGCCATCGGACCGCTGCTCCTCTTCTTGACCATCCTCGGGGTGCTGGTCTGGATCTTTGCCGAGCCCATTGCCAAGGATACGACCGAGGAAGCCAGCAGCGAGCTCCTGGGGACCCAGGTGGATCTAGGAAAGCTCGACCTGCTTCCGCGCCAGGCGTCCGTCGATTTGCGGGCGCTGCAAATAGCCGATCCCTTTGTACTCACTCGCAACCTGGTGGAGGCAGATGAAATCCGGCTCAAGCTGAATCCCACCGCGCTGGCCGAGAAGAAGATCGTAATCGAGCACCTCAACCTGCAGGGGATGCGCTTCGGCACTCAGCGCAAGACACCGGCGCGGCCCCCCAGTGGCAAAGGATTCACGCCCCAGGTATACCGGGCGGTGCAGCAATGGGCCAATCAGTTCAACGTGCCACTGCTGTCGCTTACACCCATCGATACCATTCGCCAGCTGGCGTTGAATCCCACTCAACTCACCACGATCAAACAGGCCCAGAGCCTGCTCGCCCGCACCGACTCCACCCGGCAAGCCCTGGAGCAGGGATTCCAGCAGCTGGATATCCGGCCGACCGTGGATTCCGGGCGGGCTCTGGTCCAGCGTCTCGGGGCCACCGATCCGAAGAAGCTTGGAGTGGAAGGCACTGCTCAGGCCATCCAGTCAGTGAAGCAGACTCTCAAGAGTGTTGAAACAGCCAAGAAACGAGTGGAGTCTCTGGAGCGAAACACCCGCTCGGCGGTAGAGTTCCTGGGCCAGGGAGTTCAGCTCGTGAATCAGGCGACCGAGAAGGACTTCGCCTTTGCCAAGTCGCTCCTGAAGCTGCCGACGTTCTCGGCTCCCGAAATCGGTGAGGCCTTCTTCGGCCAGGTGAGCATCGATCGGTTCAAGCAGGCCGTCTACTGGGCGGAGTTGGCGCAGAAGTACATGCCTCCGGGACTCCTGCCTCGTCCCGCTCCGGGTCCCCAGCGGCTCCGCGCCTCGGGCGCCACGATCGAATTTCCCAAGATGGAGGAGTTTCCGCGCTTCCTTCTGGAGCAAGGCACCATCGACTTCACTATAGGCGGGGCGACTCCGGTGCGAGGCGCTTACATGGCCACGGTTCGCGGGCTTACCTCCACTCCGGCGCTCTTCGGACGCCCGGCAGTGATCACCGCAGGCCGGCGGGCCGCGGGATCGACAATCGCGTCGATCGACGTCGATGCCGTCATCAACCATGTCACCTCGCGGACAGTCGACTCGGTGAACGCTCGCCTGCGAGGCGTCAAGCTGCCGACATTCGATCTGCCCGGTGTCCCCTTTCGAGTGGTGCCAGGCAGCGGTGCGAGCGAGCTGGCCTTTACCATGAGAGGCTCCGAGTTGAAGGGCCGCTGGGCCATTCGGTCCAACCAGGTGAGCTGGCTGGCCGATACCGCCGGCCGTTCGCCGAACACCCTCGAGCGGTTGGTATGGCGGGTGATCTCCGGGCTCAACGACTTGAACGTGGTTGCGGAGCTCGGCGGCTCGGTTGCGTCGCCCAGGCTCTCGGTATCCAGCAATCTGGACCAGGCGATCGCAAAGCAGCTCAAGGCCGTCATGGGCGAGGAGATTGCGCGGGCCGAACGGATGGTCCGGGCCAAGGTCGACAGTGTGGTCGCGGCTGAAGTCGAGCCAGTCAAGCGTCGGGTCACTGCGGTCCAGGCAGAGGCGAACAAGCGGATCCAGGTTGAGCGTCAGCAACTGGAGCAGGTTGAAGCAGATTTGAATGCTCAATTGAAGCGGCTGACCGGTGGGCTGGCCCCAGGGATTCGGTTGCCGGAGATCAAGTTGTAAGCAGTCACGAGTCACCAGTCGCGAGTCACGGCCGCGCGAGTTTTAAATGCATTTTGGATGTCTGGTGCCACGAGCCGAGTTGCTTTGGGCTCGTGACTCGGGACTCGCGACTGGCGACCACCAATAATCACTTACGAGCTGAAACCCATGCACATCGGAGTGCCCAAGGAGACTTCACCGGGGGAGAGCCGGGTAGCCCTGGTGCCGGAGTCGTGCAAGAAGTTGATCCAGGCCGGATACAGTGTTGCGGTAGAAGCGTCGGCGGGAGACCAGGCCGGGTTTCCGGACTCGACCTATCGCGACGTGGGAGTGGCCATCGAGTCGGAGCCGAGCGCCTTGTTGGCGTCAGCCGATCTTGTGCTCAAGGTCAACGCTCCCACCGGCAGAGACGGAACCGGCTCCGAGACCGAATGGATGCGTCCCGGCACGGTGTATGTGGGCTCGCTCATGCCGCTCCGGAACCTGGACGTGGTGCGGGCCCTCGCCAGCCGGCGAATCACCGCGTTTTCCACCGACGCGATCCCCCGGACTACGCGGGCCCAGCCCATGGACACCTTGTCGTCGATGGCCAACATCGCTGGCTATAAGGGAGCGCTGCTCGCGGCAGCCGAGCTGAACAAGTACTTCCCGATGCTGATGACCGCTGCCGGCATGGTCCCACCGGCCAAGGTCTTTGTGATCGGCGCCGGAGTCGCTGGGCTCCAGGCCATCGCAACCGCGAAGCGGCTGGGGGCCAACGTGACTGGCACCGACGTCCGGCCTGAAGTCAAAGAGCAGATCGAGAGCGTGGGTGGCAAGTACGTCGGCATCGAGCTGAAAGAGAGTGCCCTCGCCGGCGGCGGCTATGCCAAGGAGCTATCGGAGGAGGATCGGGCTCGACAGCGGGAGATTCTGGCCACCCAGTGCGCCCAGTCGGACGTGGTGATCACGACCGCGCTGATCGGCGGAGTGTTTGCGCCCCGCCTCATCTCCGCCGAGATGGTCAAGGCCATGAAGCCGGGTGCGGTCATCGTCGACCTTGCCGCCGATGGAGGTGGGAACTGCGAGCTGTCCCGGCCAGGCGAGACGGTGCGAGTCGGAGGCGTCACCATCCTCGCGCCTCTCAATCTCCCGGCCACTGTGCCGCTGCACGCGAGCCTGCTGTTCTCTCGTAACCTGACTGCCTTTATTCTCGCGTTTACCGCCGATAAGTCTTTCCGGCTCGATCTCAACGACGACATCCAGCAGGGCGCCCTGATCACTCACGAGGGTGAGGTGGTGCAGGAGCGGACCCGGGATGCCCTGCAGAAAGGTGCCGCCTGATGTTCCTCGAAGCACCCGATCCGGCTACGGCGCAGTCGCCCGATATCTGGTCGCAAATCTTCGTGTTCATGCTTGCCACGTTCATTGGACTGGGAGTGATCCGGCGGGTCTCGCGGCTTCTGCACACCCCGTTGATGTCCATTACCAACGCCATCTCCGCGATCGCGGTGGTTGGCGCCATCCTGGTTGCCGGCCCGGACTACCCTGCCGGTATTCGACTCCTGGGCATCATTGCCGTCTTTGCCTCTATGACCAACATCGTGAGTGGCTTTCTCATTACCGAACGCATGCTCAAGATGTTCAAGACCGACAAGAAGTCCGGCGAGAGCCGTTCATGATCGCCAATTTCGTCCAGTTGGTATATCTGGTCGCGGCCGCGCTCTTCGTGTTCGCCCTGCATTGGATGAACACGCCGGCCACCGCCCGGCGTGGGGTTTACGCCGGCGTCCTCGGCATGGTGCTCGCCGTGGTGGCCACCTGGCTCCAGCCCCAGGTGATCCACCACCAGGGGATCATTATCGCGGTGATTGCCGGATTCGTGGTCGGCATTCCGCTCTCCAGGGTGCCCCTCACGGCCGTACCCCAGCGAACGGCACTGTCGCACGCCTTCGGCGGACTGGCGGCAGGGCTGGTGGGAACCGCCAAGTACTATCTCTGGTTCGGTGAGGGGCCCGCCGAGCTGACCGCCTTCCGCACTACCGCCATCATCGCCGAGGTAATTCTCGGCTTCTTGACCTTCACCGGCAGTCTCATGGCCGCGGGGAAGCTTCAGGAGATCAAGTGGATTCCTCAACGTCCGGTGACGTATCCCTTCCAGAACGTCACGAACATCGGATTGCTCCTCCTGGCGGCGGGGCTGGGCGTCGCGGTGGTACTTCAGCCCACCGCCTCATGGGCCGCCGTGGCCTTCGGCGTTATCATCGCGCTGGCACTCACCTTCGGGGTCCTGCTGATCATCCCGATCGGCGGCGCCGACATGCCGACGGTGATTGCCATCCTCAACTCGTATGCCGGTCTCGCCGCCGTCGCGATGGGCTTTGTCCTGGATAACAAGCTTCTCATCATCGCCGGCGCACTGGACGGCTCCAGTGGTCTCATCCTCGCTATCATCATGTGCAGGGCGATGAACCGGTCCTTCACCAACGTTCTGTTCGGTGCGTTCGGGCAGGTCGCCCCGAGCAAGGCCGGAGGAGAGGAGAAGATCTATAAATCCGAAACGATTGAAGGGGGCGCCCAGGTGCTGGAGCAGGCCAACTCGGTGGTGATCATCCCCGGCTACGGCATGGCGGTGGCACAGGCGCAGCACAAGGTTCGCGAACTGTACGACCAGCTCAAGAAACGCGGCGCGACAGTGAAGTTTGCCATCCATCCGGTGGCTGGCCGGATGCCGGGGCATATGAATGTGCTGCTGGCGGAGGCGGATATCCCCTACACCGACCTGGTGGAGATGGATGATATCAACCCGGACATGCCCCAATGCGACGTGGCCCTTGTGGTCGGAGCCAACGACGTGGTCAATCCGGCGGCCCGGACCGACAAGAGTAGTCCTATTTATGGAATGCCCATCATCGATGCGGACAAGGCCCGAACCGTCTTTGCCATCAAACGGAGCAAAAATCCCGGATTCGCCGGAATCGATAATGAGTTGTACTTTTCCGAACGCACCTGGATGCTCTTCGGAGATGCCAAGAACGTGGTCGGCGAGCTGGTCAAACAGCTATCCGGCCCCAGTGTGCACTAGTCACTCGGATGAGGTCGTCGTATGCAATCAGTGGCGGCAGCACCGGTTCTTCTTCTTGCGACTGCGGGCTCGCTTTGGGCCCAGGGCAACTGTCTCGAGCAGGTCAAGCTGCCTGGCGTCGGCCGTTGGGCGGAGTACAAAGCCGTGTACAATCAGAAAGAGCCCTACACGATGCGCTACGCCGTAATCGGAACCGAGCGCCGTGGCGGCAAGAGCCTGCAATGGGTCGAGATGCGAATGACCGGAGAGAAGAAAGACCGCAATATCATCTACCAGATGCTGGTGCCGGGCTCTCTGACTGAAATGGACCAGGTGGAGGAGGTCGTATTCAAAGCGGGCGACCAGCCGGCCATGAAGCTGGACGGCATGATGATGGGCATGATCAAAGGAGAGCTCGAGAAGCAATCCGTTTATGATAAGTTGTGCGAGGGAGTGAGCCTGGTCGGCAAGGAGAACATCACCGTTCCGGCCGGTCGTTTCCAGGCGCTCCACTTTCGGAGCGCGGAGTATGAATCCGATAGCTGGCTGGCGCCGAAGGTTCCTTTTTCGCTGGTCAAGGCGGTAGGGAAGAAGTATCAGATGGAATTGGTGGCCCAGGGCCATGGTGCCAACTCCTCCATCACCGAGAAACCGCAGGAGATGCGGGGAATGCGAGGCCCCTGACTCACTAGTCGTTGTCGTCGTTTCAAACTGGTACCCAGTCGGGTCGAACGGAACCACCCTGCCAAAGTTGCATACAGGTGCGGCGGCCCAGCCTTCTGCGTCTCAGCCTCGCTTCCAAGCCCGCAACTGACCATCCCGCTGCAATTTACCTAAGGTGTTGATTTTCCGCATCTTACACGTTATATTGGCCGACTTCAAATTGGGCTCGGCCTCAGTCGTGGCTGGCAACCGAGCAGGGGACAAGTGTCCCGTAGGAGGCTAGAAGCGTGACAATCAAGGCACGTAGCAAGCGTCGCCCAGTGCGACCGGCGCAGATCGCGCGTGCAATCGACGAAGGCCGGGAGAGTCTCGATCTATACTTGGACGAGATCAGCCGCGTTCCCCTCCTCAACCGTGAGGAAGAGATGGAGCTCGCCCGCAAAGCCTTCAAAGGCAACGTGGCGGCCCAGGAGCGCCTGGCCCGGCACAACGTGCGGTTCGTCGTCTCGGTCGCCAAGAAGTTCCAGAATCGGGGCGTGCCGCTCGTCGATCTGATCGGCGAGGGGAATCTCGGGCTCATGACAGCGGCCCGGAAGTTCGATCCCGATCGGGGTGTCAAGTTCATTTCCTACGCGGTGTGGTGGATCCGTCAGGCCGTTCAGGCCGCGATCGCCCGCCACGGCCGGCCGGTCCGGGTACCACTCAACCGCACCGCGGATCTGAGTCGGCTCGGCCGCACCACGACTCTCTTGAAAGACCGTCTCGGACGGATGCCAACCACCGAAGAGCTCGCCCGGGCTACCGGCCTCACTGTCGAGGCAGTGCGCTCCCTCAGTGCGCTCAACTCCGAGGCCGTGCGCTTGGACCATCCAACCCGGGATGGAGAGGGCAACGAGCGAATCGAGCGTTTCACCAGCGGTGAGCAGGAAAGCACCGACATGACGACGATGGCAAACAGCCAGACGCGGGACATCGAAGCCGCCCTGGCTGCATTGCCCCCTCGAGATGCCAAAGTGCTGCGGCTGTATTTCGGGTTGGATGACGGCAACAGCCGGACCCTCGAGGAGATCGGCCGGATGATGGGGGTTACCCGCGAACGGATCCGCCAGCTTCGTGACCGTGCGCTGCTTCGGCTGCGCGAGGGGGAAACCGGAGACCGGTTGCGGGACCTGGTGGCGTAAGTCCCGTGAATGGCACTCGGAGCCCCGACCCAGGTCGGGGCTCTTTCTTTTAGCGATTCAATCAGCACAATGAAAACCAACCCGATTCCCTATGCCATCAACCGCCGGGACGATGGCATCCTGATCGAGTGGGACACCCAGGGCCACAAAGGGTTTTATCCGGCCCGTGCTCTGCGCCTGGCCTGTCCCTGTGCCGGCTGTGTCGAGGAGATGAGTGGCAGACCGCTCCTCGATCCGGCTCGAGTGTCGCCGGACATCCGGCCAGTATCACTCGCGCTGGTCGGATCCTATGGGCTGCGGGTGGAATGGAGCGATGGTCACGCCACCGGGATCTACACCTTCGAGCAACTGCGTCGGGGATGTCCTTGTGAGCGTTGTGGTAATGCTGAACCGACATGAGCACTGGCGGAGTGCGCGACAGTGACAGTGACCGGCGACACATCCAGCCTCGACTGGTCGGCACAATGTACAGCGGCAGTACCGGCGATCCAGTGGTCTCAACGGAGTCATCATGCCTCAGCGGGAACACTCCACGGTGCGGGAAGGACTACTCACCGGCTTGATCGGCGGGTTCGTCGTGGCCGTCTGGTATCTTTTGATCGATGTTGCCCGAGGGCAGCCGTTCCACACGCCGAGCGTTCTGGGGCAGGTGTTTGTCGGGAGAGACACCACACCGGCAGTCCAGGTCGTTCCCCAGGCTGTTGCCCAGTTTTCGCTGCTCCACTTTGGCGTCTTTCTGCTGCTGGGAATTATTCTGGTGGCGCTGGTCCACCTGGCGACCCGCAACCCCAGTATGCGAATGGGGGTCTGGCTCGGGCTGGTGATCTCCTTCCTGTTTTCGATGGGCGTTCTCTTCATGCTGTACTCGCTCACCGACGAACGACTCCCCTGGTGGCCGGCAGTGGGCGGAAGTGTGCTGGGTATTGGCTCTATGGCCCTGCTCCTCTGGCGCAGGCATCCGGCCCTGCGGGGCACCTTCGACCAGGCACCCTTGGGAGACGAGGTCAAAACCCCGTTGCACCCGAGAGATAGGTCCCGCCAGTAGCGCTGCCCAGCGTCTTGCGTTCCCGAGAAGTCAGCCCCAATGTGGTGCAGGCGCATTGCTGCATGCCGGATATCCTCCGGAGGCTGACCCATGTTGGACAGGTCTCATTCCATCATGTCCGAGGGCACCGACGTCGGAATCATCGGCGGCCTGGCGGTCGCCGTCTGGTTTCTGATTCTCGACACCATTGCCGGTCGCCCCTTCCACACCCCGAGCCTGCTCGGGCAAGTCGTGCTGTTCGGCGATTCCACGCCCGACACCACGCAGATCGTGTTCGGGGCTATTCTGGTCTACACCGCATTTCACTTTGCGGTGTTCGCGCTGCTCGGCATGGGACTGGTAGCCCTGGTGCACTGGGGAGTGCGCGACCCGGTGGTGCGTTATGCGCTCCTCCCGCTGTTTCTAGTATTCGAAGTGTTGTTCTACGGCCTGCTCGAAGTGTTTTCCGAGCGCACCAACGAGCTGTTCCCCTTCTGGGCTGTTTTGATGGCGAATACCCTGGCGGCCATCTGCATGGGGCTGTTCCTGTGGAAGCGTCACCCTGACTTTCGAGCCGCGGTGCGGGACACCGCGCTGGGGGATGCACCGCCTTGATCTTGATATAGAAGCACCGTACGGGTTCCTGCCCGCCGCCTGACCGGATTAGTTTCCAGCCTCACTCTTACGGCCGGGTTTGGTGCATCGGCAATTCCTCCCCGTCGTTTCCACACTCCTCATCTTCCTGTCTCTTCCATCCCGCCTGGCGGGGCAACTCGAGCCGCCCTCGAGCGGTGGCGTGGTGGCCCTCGACCAGGAGCTTCGGATGCTGGGCCATTACAAGCGCGTCTTGATGATCGGGGCACACCCCGATGATGAGGACACCGAGCTGCTGACGGTGCTGGTCCGGGGGATGGGTGCCGAAGCTGCCTATCTCTCGCTGAACCGGGGAGAGGGAGGGCAAAACCTGATTGGCGCCGAGCTGGGGGAAGCGCTCGGTCTTCTTCGTACCGAGGAGCTGCTGGCGGCGCGACGCCTGGATGGCGCCCGACAGTACTTCACCCGGGCCTATGACTTCGGTTACTCCAAGACCCTGGAGGAGACCTGGCAGCACTGGCCGCAGAACGAGATCCTCAAGGACGTGGTGCGGATCGTCCGCAAGTTCCGGCCGCAGATCATCGTCTCCATCTTCAGTGGGACCCCCCGTGATGGCCACGGCCAGCACCAGGCAGCGGGATGGGTGGCACAGCAAGCCTTCCGGCTAGCTGGCGATTCGACCGAGCTTCGGGAGCTCGCCCGGGAAGGCCTGGTGCCCTGGGAACCCCTCAAGCTCTACCGCAGCGCTCGATTCGACACGGCTGCCACCACGTTGACCCTCGAGGGCGGAGTCCTCGATCCCGCAGTAGGTAAATCGTTCCATCAGATCGCCATGGCCGGACGAAGCCTGCACCGGTCGCAGGACATGGGCAGACTCCAGCAGATTGGGCCTTCGACCATACGGCTGGCGCTGATGGAAGACCGCACCGGCGCTGGCACGGGCGGACTCTTCTCCGGTATTGATACTTCGCTGGCGGCCATGCCGCTGGGAGAACGGCGGGTGGTCGGTGGGCCATCCAGTTTGGTGCGGCGTCTCCAGCCGACTCCGTCGCTCAGGAGGTATCTGGCCCGAATCGATTCCGTCCTCCAAGCCAGCGGCAACAACTCCCGCCGCCGGCTCCTGTTGGCCCGAGCATGGCGAGACCTGGAGAACTCGGTGGTCGAGGCCAGTCGCCCGGACACGGCCGAAAAGCAGCTCTACTACACCCGTGGTGTAGAGCTCAGCGACCAGCTCAGTCATCTCAACTCCGCTGCGGGACATCTCAGCCGGGTCCTGTTCGACGCCATCGTCGATGATGACCGGGTAGTGGCGGGGCAGCGCCTGCGGTGGAGTCTCTCGGCCTGGAATGCCTCCGCGCGTTCCCATGTGGCGCTCATGTCCATTACTCAGTGCATTCCCATGGGAGACTGCCATGGTCCGGACGTGCCGGAGCCGCGGACCATCAAGCCTGGGCAGGTCGAATCCCTCACCGTGGATTTCAACGTCCTCGATCAACAGCCGCTGACCATACCCTACTTCCTGCGGAGCCCGCGGGACGGCGACTTGTATGCCTGGCCGGAGAGAGTGGCCAGTCACATACTCGGGCCCCTCCCATATGGCGACCCGTTTGAGCCGCCCGAGTTCGCCGCATCGAGCGAGCTCACCGCTGGTGCCGGGGACAGTGTGGAAGCGTCCTTCTGGACCGAGGCGGTCTACCGGGTCAACGATCAGGCTCGGGGCGAGGTGCGGCGCCCCGTGACGGTCGTCCCTCGAGTTGACGTGAAGCTCGATCCCGCCACCGAGCTCTGGCCACTCAACTCCACTGCTTCCCATCGCTTCACCGTCACCCTGACCCATGGTGCGAAGGATTCAACCGCGGGCACAATCACCTTGCTGGTGCCCCGCGGATGGCCTGGGCTCGCTCCGCAACGGTTTTCCTTCAGCCGAGAGGATGAGCGCGAAACGTTCGTATTCGATGTCAAGCCGCCAGCCAGGCTCACGGCAGGAAGCCTCCAGGTCCGGGCTATTGCCCGCGATACGGCGGGCACGATGTATGGCATCGGCACGCATTTCGTGGATTACCCCCACATTCGCCCGCGTTCCTACACCAAGCCTGCGATCGCCACCCTACGGATCGCCCCGATCGCCTTACCCCGGGTGACCCGAGTGGGGTACGTCCGGGGAGCGGCCGATCGCATCCCGGAGGCGCTCGGGAACGCCGGAATCCCCGTGACGCTCCTGACCGCCGCGATGCTCGAACGAGGAAATCTCGACCGTTACAGCGCGATTGTAGTCGGGCCGCGGGCCTATGAGACCGATTCCGCTCTGGTGGAAAACAATCGCCGCCTCCTGGCCTATGCCCGCCGTGGAGGGCTGCTCATCGTGCAGTACCAGCAGCATCGATTCTTCAACGGCCGGTTTGCGCCCTACCCAATGAAGGTTGGCGGGACCAACCCACCAGTGAGCCATGACCGGGTCGTCGATGAGCGGGCCCCGGTTCGCATAACTGCTTCGGAACACGCGGCAGTCCGGACGCCCAACCGGCTGGGGAATGCCGATTGGCAGGGCTGGGTCCAGGAACGGGGTCTCTACTTCGCCAGGAGCTGGGACCGGCGTTATCGGCCGATTCTCGAGACTCACGACCCGGGAGACCCACCCCTGGCCGGCGGGCTCCTCATCGCGCCGGTGGGGAAAGGCACCTACGTGTACACCGGCCTCAGCTTCTTTCGGCAGCTCCCCGCGGGAGTGCCGGGCGCTTTTCGGCTGTTCGCGAATCTGCTCGCGCTCCGCCGTGGGCGGTAGCAGGAGAGGCGGAAGTTGCGGAAGGAGCGGAATTGCACACTCACTCCGTTCCGCTTTTTCCGCTCTTTCCGCTTTTTCCGCTCTTTCCGCCTGCAGCAGCGATGGCAGGACGCCGATCGTGCTCTATTCCCCGCACGGACGCGATCAGCTGGTGCTCCTGGAACAGGACTTCGAGCGCCTTCGGCCCGACATCGACGTGCGCTGGCTCGATATGGGCTCACAGGAGATCCTCGACCGGCTGCGCTTCGAGCGGGTTAATCCCCAGGCGGATGTCTGGTTCGGCGGTCCCGCCACGATCTTCGATCGCGGAATTGAAGACTCGCTGCTCATTCCGTACCGGCCTGCCTGGGCCGAGCGGATGGGCGGCAGCGCCCGTAGCTCCTACTACTATCCGGTGTACCGCACACCAGCAGTCATTGCTTACAACAGTCGCGCGGTGCCGCAATCGGCGGCCCCCCAGGACTGGGACGAGGTGCTCGACGAGCGATGGAGGGACAAAGTCATCATTCGCGACCCGATGGCCAGCGGAACCATGCGCGCCATCTGGGGCCTCATCCTCGTCCGAAGCGTGCAGCAGACGGGCGACACGGCGCGGGGAATGGCCTGGCTGCGGCGTCTCGATGGCCAGACCAAGACCTACACAATCAACCCGGCGCTGCTCTACGAGAAGCTGGCCCGGCAGGAAGGCCTGGTGAGCCTGTGGGATTTGCAGGACATCCTGATCAGCCAGGCCAAGGGGCTGCCGCTGGGATACGTGTTCCCCAGAAGTGGCACCGTCGTGATCGAGGATGCCATCGCTCTGGTGCGCGGCGCTCGCCACTCGGAGGCGGCCCGTGCCTTTATCGACTACGTGGGAAGCCCCAAGGCCCAGCTGCTCGCGGCGCGCGAGGTGTTCCGGCTTCCTGCTCGGACCGACCTTCCTGTCGATTCGGTGCCGGGGTGGGTTGCCGAGGTGGAGCGGGAGATGGTAGTGGCCAAGATGGATTGGGACATGTTGTCGCGGCAGGGGCCGGCCTGGATGAGCTACTGGGATCAGCACGTTCGGGGGACCGGCAAACGGTGAGCGGCTTTCTCCAGTTGGAAGATCTGAGCAAACAGTTCGATGGTGTCGTCGCCGTCGATCATCTGTCGCTCACCCTCCAAAAGGGTGAGATGCTCGCGCTCCTCGGGCCGAGCGGCAGTGGGAAGACAACCACCCTGCGGCTGCTGGCGGGCTTCGAGGTGCCCGATGCCGGACGCGTGATTGTCGAGCAAGACGATGTGACCGGGGTAGAGCCCGTGGCCCGCCGCTTCGGGATGGTGTTCCAGCACTATGCCCTGTTCCCGCATCTCAACGTGGGTCAGAACGTGGCGTTTGGCCTCGAGTCACTTGGCGTACGGGGCGAGGAGCTGGCGCGGCGGGTGGCGGCGGCGCTGGGTCTGGTGGACTTGGCGGGGTTCGAGCACCGCCGCATCGGTCAGCTATCCGGCGGACAGCAGCAACGGGTGGCACTGGCTCGCGCACTGGGGCCGGAGCCCCGGGTGCTGCTCCTGGACGAGCCGCTGTCCAACCTCGATCCAGCGCTGCGAGAGCGAACGCGGCGCGAGCTCCGCGAGCTGATCCATCGAGTCGGAATCACCACGGTCTTCGTGACCCATGAGCAGGACGAGGCTTTCGATCTGGGAGACCGGGTTGCCGTTCTCCGCGCGGGCCGGCTGGAGCAGGTGGGCACTCCGGAAGATCTGTATGCCCTGCCCGCGAACGAGTTCGTTGCCGAGTTCGTAGGCAGGTCGAGCAGCATCGGTGTGACTGTCCTGGGACCAGGTGAACGAGGAATGCGAGTTGGGGTCGAAGGGGTCGAGTGGGAGCTCACCGATGGCGCCACGCCCCGCCTGCCGCCCGGGCCGGCACTGATGGTGGTCCGACCCGAGGCGCTCCGACTGTTGCAGCCCGCACCTGGAGCCATTGTGGGGCAGGTCACCCAGCGTCGGTTCATCGGAACTGCCAGCCTGTTCACCATCCTGACCGATGGGGGCGCCACCCTCGAGGTAAGCGGCCCGCCCCGGTCCGTGTCTCCCGGTGATCGGGTCGGAGTCATGCCCAGCCGCCGAGCCGGCGGTGGAATTCATCTTTTCCCCAGCCGTCCGAAATGACGAGCGTGGCGAATCGAGCCGCCGCCACGGGTTGGGTACTGCTGATTTTTCTGGCCTGGCTCATCGCGTACCCTCTCGTGCTCGTTCTCATCGAGGGCTTTCGCGGGTCCCATGGCTGGACTCTGGAATACGTCAATCTCTTTCTCCAGCGGCGCAATGAGGCCCAGGCCTTGTGGGGCAGCCTCTGGATCTCGGTGGTCACGGTCGCGCTCGCGGCCGTGATCGGTGTTCCGCTGGCATATCTGTTCTGGCGCTATGACTTCCCGGGCCGAAGGCTGCTGGGTGGTCTGGTTGCGCTCCCCGCGGTGCTGCCGCCGCTCGTGGGAGTCATCGCCTTCCTGTTCCTCTATGGCGAGAGCGGCTTCACCTCTCTGCTGGTGCAGTGGCTGTTCCGGCTGGAGGAGCCGCCGTGGCGCCTGCAGGGTGCCGCTGCGATCCTTCTGGTCCACGCCTACTCGATGTACGTCTATTTCTACCTCTTCACCCGGGCCGGCCTGGCATCGCTGGATGGGGCCGTGTTCGAGGCCGCGGCCAGCCTCGGTGCGGGCCGGTGGCGCACCCTTCGCCGGGTGGTGTTCCCGCTCCTGTACCCCGCACTGGGTGGGGGAGCGCTGCTCACTTTCATGACCTCCCTCGCGTCGTTCAGTGCGCCTTACATCTTCGGGGGCGGCTTCCGGGTGATGACGACCCAGATCGTCGCTACCCGGCTCAACGGCGATGATCAGCTCGCGATGATCGAGACCACCTCTCTTACCCTCTTGGCGCTGGTTGCCCTTTGGTTGTTGAGAGGGGCTCGCGAAGCCGAGAACCCTGCAGGTGGACGGAAAGGCGTTCCACCGGCACTCGTTCCGGTCCGGAGCCGATGGCTCAGACTGGCACTCATGCTGCTCGGATGGGTCCTGGCCCTGGTGCTCCTGCTGCCGCACCTGACTCTGCTGCTGGTGTCCTTTGTGCCTGCCGGCACCTGGACCACCGAACCGCTTCCTCCGGCCTACACCTGGCGCAACTACCTCACCCTCATCGAGGATCCGGTTCGGGCCCGTCCGCTGCTCAATAGTCTGTGGCTCGCGACCGCTGCCACCGTGGCGGCGGTGGGCATTGCACTCGTGGCTGGAATTCTTTCGGTGCGACGCAGGGTGTTGGGCCGGACAGCCATTCAGGGCCTGCTGGCCCTCCCCTGGGCCGTGCCCGGCACCGTCTTCGCCATTGCGTTGGCCACCGCCTTCAGCGTGCGCGAGCCACTGGCCGGCCGCTTCATCTTGGTGGGGACGCTGTGGCTCCTTCCTCTCGCGTATCTCGTACGGAATCTGCCGATCACCAGCCGCGCTGTGGTTGCCGGACTACGCGCGCTGGATCCCTCGCTGGAGGAGGCTGCCGCGAGCTTGGGGGCCGCGCGCTGGCGGACTCTGCGGCGGGTGACGCTTCCCCTGCTCCGGCCGGCGCTGGTCGCCGGAAGTAGCCTGGCCTTTGTCACGGCGTTCGGCGATTTCGTGACTTCGATCATGCTCTACACCTATGACACCAGGCCGATCTCGCTCGAGATCCTGTCCAGCCTGCGTCAATCCGACGTCGGCGTGGCGGCGGCGTACGGTGTGGTGTTGATGGCGGTCAGCGCCGCTGTTTTCGCCGTGGGGGCCGACCAGGGCAGCGCGGGATGAGTCAGTTCCGCAGACTGGCGGTACTGATCGCAGTGAACTTTGTGGACATGATCGGATTCATGATCGTGCTCCCTTTGCTTCCTTTTTACGCCCTGAAGTTGCACGCGACACCGGAAACGATTGGCCAGCTGATCGCAGCCTTCTCCGTCGCCCAGCTCCTGGCTGCTCCGCTGTGGGGTCGGATGTCGGACCGGTATGGGCGTCGGCCTGCGCTCCTGATAGGGCTCAGCGCCTCCGCGGCGGCCTACGTCGTGTTCGGCCTGGCCACCAGCGTCTGGCTGCTCTTTCTGTCTCGTCTGGTGCAAGGCGCAGGAGGAGGTACTACCGGTGTGGCCCAGGCCTACGTCGCTGATACCGTGGAGCCGGGTAACCGCGCGCGGGCGCTCGGCTGGCTATCGGCGGCCACCTCCGCCGGAGTGATGGTGGGGCCGGCAATCGGGTCGTTTGCAGCCCACTTCGGTCAGGCGGCTCCCGGCATGGTGGCGGCCTCACTCTGTCTGATCAACGTCTTCTTCGCATGGAGATGGCTGCCCGAGTCACGAAAGGAGGCCGGTATGCCGGCAAAATCCCGTAAGCCGCTCTGGCATCCCGCCTGGGTAGCCATCCGGCATCCCAGTACTGCCATCAGCCGGCTCCTGTGGATCTACGGGATAGGTATGCTCGCCTTCGCCTCAATGACCTCGGTGATGGCTCTCTACCTCGGCGCCGAATTCGGAATCGATGAGACCACGATCGGCTACATCTTCCTCTATGTTGGAGTGCTCTCCTTTGTAATGCGGAGCCTGCTGCTCGGCCCCATCGTGGACCGAATCGGGGAGACCTGGGCCATGCGGATCGGCACCATTCTCCTGGTGCTCGGCCTCGCGCTGTATCCGCTTCCCCGCGACCTTTGGACACTGGCTGCGGTGATTCCGCTGGTGCCTATCGGCACCGCACTCCTCTTTCCGGCAACGACCTCGCTCATGTCCCGGGCTTCGGACCCACGCGAGCTGGGAACAACCATGGGTGTGGCTCAGACTTTCGCGGGCCTGGCGCGGGTGCTGGCGCCGGTCCTCGCGACGGTCGCCTTTCAGCGGCTGGGTCATGGCTGGCCCTTCTATCTCGCGGCCGGGTACGTGGCCCTGGTGGGTGTCATGGCCTTTCAGGTGAAAGTCCACCCCCGAGTTCCCGCGCCTGCGGTGGAAGGAGTCGAGGCCTGATGAGCGAGGATCAGATCCGTCGGTTGGAGGAGCGGGTGAGCGCCCTGGAGGCACTGGTGCGTGAACTAGCGGGTAGGCGGGTAAGCGGGGAAGCGGGGAAGCAAATGGGGGAAACCGCGGCACTCCGAAATGAATCAACATCTGCAGTTAGGGAGTCAGCGACGTACCCGCCTACCCGCTTACCGTCTTCCCTGCTGTCATCCGAACAATGGATTGGTCAACGGGTACTTCTCGCGGTGGGCGTGGTAGCGCTGATTCTGGCTGCGGGCTATTTGCTGCGGCTGTCCTTCGATCGGGGGTGGATCTCTCCACTGATGCGCTGCATCGGTGGAGCGGGCGCCGGCATTGTCGTCGGCGCGGTCGGTTGGCGGCTCCAGCCCGGATACCGTACCTACGGGGCCGCGTTGATCGGATGTGGTGCCGCGATCATTTACCTCAGTGTGTGGGCCGCAGCGCGCTTGTATGGGGTCCTGCCGCCGACCTCGGGCATAGTCGGGCTCGCTTTGGTGTCTGTCGCGCTCGCCACCATTGCCTACGCTATCGATGTGGAGGCGCTCGGCACCACCGCAGCGCTCGGCGCCTTCTTCGCTCCCTTGCTGCTCGGCCGCAACTATGCGGACGCTGACCTCCTGCTGCTGTATCTCGCGTCCATGGCCGCTGGCCGTGGCCTGGTCGCGGCCCGCCGCCGGTGGCGACTCGCGATGTTCGTGGTGGCGCTCAGTTTCTTTGGCGTGGCCTACGCCGGCGCCGCCGACCGAGGAACGCCCTGGGGCGTCCTCCTGTATGGAGTCCTCGGCGGCAGCAGCGGCATTCACATCGGCCTGAATGAGCGTTGGTGGGAAACCAGGTTTCTCTCTTTCTCGGGTGGCTGGGTTTTCGTGGCCGCGGCCAGTCGCCACCTGGAGCATCCCTGGGCCATTCTCGTCGCCGGTCTCGTCCTCGCGGTGCCGGTGTGGTGGCACGCCCTGCGACCTGATCGAGCCTCGGCTCTACGCCCCAGTTCATCGGCGAGTGGCTGGTCGCTCGGCGAAGTGTTGTACTTCTTTCTGACTCCGATCTTGGTGGGCTGGGCCCTGCACCACGTCGAGCCACGGTGGTTTGACGAGCACCGGGGCCTGGTTCCTTTGATCATATCGGTCCCCTATCTGATCGCCGGATATCAACGGCCGAGGCCGGCTTTTGCCCTGGTAGGAGCCGCGGCCCTCGCACTGGCGGCGTGGCAGCATTGGAGCGGCGTCGCGAGGGTCTGGCCACTGCTGGGCCTGGTACTCCTCTGGGCGGCGCTGGATCACCGGCTTAACCGGGAAGACGGTCGCTGGTACGCGCTGGGTACCCTGTGGGTCGCCTTGCAGCAGCTGTTCGGCGACGCGTTGGACCGGCGGACCGCTGCCGATCCCGCTTTTGTGGGCTCGTACGCGCTGGCGCTCTGGGGGACTGCTGCAGCAGCGGTGGCCCTGGCAGCCGGTCTTTGGAAACGGGATACCGGTGCCCAGATGGCCCCGCTCGTCCGTGGTGGCCTCTGGGCCGTGGGGGGAGCGCTGGTCCTTTTTGGCGCCACGGCGGAGATCGAGCGCTATTTCGATCTGAAGAGTCCATCGGCCCAGACTGCATCTCTTGCGTCAGGCCTGGCGGTCAGCGCCTGGTGGCTGGTGTTTGCGGCTACCCTCGTTGCAGTAGGGTTTCGGCGGGGTCTCAAGGCGGCCCGTGTAGCCGGTTTGGGCGTCGCCGGTCTGGCGGTCATCAAGGTGCTGGCATTCGATCTTTCCTCTCTCGATGCGCTCTATCGCGTGGGCTCCGTCTTCATCCTGGGTCTGGTGTTTCTCCTCCTGGCCTACCTTTATCATCGCCAGGGCCGCAACCCTGACGCCCAGCCGCGCGGAAGCGCGCCGTAAGCCCGCCGGCGTGCATGCAGTTGCATCGCTCCCCTCGGGATTGTGACTCGTGCAGGGACGCCGTTATATCTGGGGGACTGTCCAAAGTCCCAGAAACAGGAGTTAGCGTGACTGTGTCCTTCCTGCCCCCGTCTCCGTCCGCCCTGGCCAAGTCAAGCTGGGAAGACATCGCGCCGTACTTCGAAGAGTTGGCGGCACGCCAACTGGATTCGGGAGACATCGAGACCTGGCTGCACGAGTGGTCGCGCCTGGAGGAGCTGGTCACCGAGGCTGCCGCCCGAGCGATGATCGCATACACCATCGATACCGGCAACCCGGACAAGGAGGCCGACCACCTGCGGTTCTCCAGCGAGATCCTTCCCCGGATGGAGGAGCGGAGCGTAGAGCTCGCCCAGAAGCTCCTGGCTACTGGGTACTCCACTGCGGAAATGGCAACCACGCTGACACGCTTCCGCACTCAGATCGAGATCTTTCGGGAGGCCAACGTTCCGATCTTCGCCCACTTGGAGGAGCACAGTGCCCGCTATCAAAGACTGACCGGGTCGATGACGGCTCTCTGGGAGGGGGTCGAGCGGCCGCTCCCTCAGCTGCAGCCATTCCTCAAGAGTCCCGATCGAAACGTGCGGGAGCGGGCCTTTCGGGCCTCCACTCAGCCCTACATCGACCGGCGCGAGGATCTCGCGGCTCTCTTCGACAAGATGTACGAGCTCAGGATGGAAGCTGCCCGGAACGCCGGGTTCGCCAACTTCAGGGACTATATCTTCCCCGCCAAGTTCCGCTTCGACTATACCCCCGCTGATTGCGAGCGCTTTCATGAAGCAATCGAGCAGACGGCGGCTCCAGCGGTCGAGCGCGTGCTGGAGTTCCGGCGCAGGCGGCTCGGGTTGGACCGGCTTCGCCCGTGGGACCTGTCGGTAGATCCCTACCGGGACAAGCCGCTGCATCCGTTCTCCAGCGCCAACGAGCTGGTCGGAAAAGCCAAGAGGGTCTTCGATCGGGTTGATCCCTCGCTGGGTCGGGAGTTTCAGACCATGATCGATGAAGGGCTGCTCGATCTGGAGAGCCGGAAAGGGAAGGCGCCCGGAGGCTATTGCGAGACGCTCCACTTTCATGGGAAGCCTTTCATCTTCATGAATGCCGTGGGTCTCGTGGACGACGTCATGACGCTGCTGCACGAGGCAGGACATGCCTTTCACGCCTTTGCGTCCCACCCACTGCCGCTCATCTGGCAACGTCACCCCGGTTCGGAGGCGGCCGAGCTCGCGTCCATGTCCATGGAATTCCTGGCTGCTCCACATCTGACTCAACCGGCCGGTTACTTCAACGAAGACGAGGCGCGCAGCGCCTGGCTGGAACACCTGGAAGACGTGCTGCTGAGTCTGGTGCATATCGCGTCGGTCGACGCCTTTCAGACCTGGATTTACACCAGCGGACAGGGCGGGAATGCAGCGGCTCGTGATCAGGCCTGGCTGGAGGTCAGGGGCCGGTTCGAAGGGGGCGTCGACTGGTCAGGATTGGAGCAGGAGCGGGTCTCTCGGTGGTATCGTCAGCTGCACATCTTCATGTATCCCTTCTATTACATCGAGTACGGCATCGCCCAGCTGGGTGCCCTCCAGGTCTGGCGCAACAGCCTCGACAATCCTGCCAAGGCGGTGGCGCACTACCGTGATGCCCTGGCGCTCGGGGCGGTGCGGAGCCTGCCCGAGATTTACAACGCCGCCGGGGCCCGACTGACCTTTGACGTCGAGGACATTGCGGAGCTGGTACAACTGGTCGAGACCCACATCGAGCTGGCGCGCAGGGAGCTGCCGGAGAGTTGATTCCGGGGGTTTGAAGGGCAAGATTCCACGGCTTCTCGATGCCGCAGCCCGGTTCCACGGACCGCTTGGAGAATTTGGATGGCCAAAGAAGAAGGTATTGAAATGGAGGGGGTGGTAACCGAGGTGTTGCCCGACAGAAACTATCGGGTCATGCTGGAAAACGGACACGAGATTCTGGCCTATGCTGCGGGGAAGATGAGCAAGTTCAAGATCCGGGTGCTGGAAGGCGATCGGGTAAGTGTGGTGCTGTCGCCGTATGACCTTACGCGCGGGCGGGTGATCTACAGACACAAGTGAAAAGTGAAAAGTGAAGCATTGAGAGCCTCCACTCTTCACTTTTTACTCTTCACTGTTCACCAACAAAAAGGCCGCTCTCTCGAGCGGCCTTTCTGTTACTTCACCTTGGTTACGTTCTCGGCGGCGGGGCCCTTCGCACCCTGCACGATGTCAAACTCAACCCGGTCGCCTTCCGCAAGGCTGCGGAAGCCTTCCGCCTTGATGGCGGTATGGTGGACAAAGCAATCCTTG
>JAICPP010000030.1 GCA_025929805.1 Gemmatimonadales bacterium
CACTGGGTGCTCTACAACTTGCCCGGCGAATCGGTAGAGCTGAGCCCAGGCGTCCCCTCCCTGCCCGAGCTCCCATCCGGTGCTCGTCAGGGTCGCAACGATTCGGGCGAGATCGGATATAGCGGTCCCTGTCCACCTCCCGGGAAGCCTCACCGGTATTACTTCCGGCTGTACGCTCTCGACATCATGTTGACCCTCCCGCATGGCGTAACCCGGGCAGAACTGGACCAGGCCATGGCCGATCACATCCTGGCGCAAGGGACACTGATGGGCGTCTATCAGCGGGGAGGTAAGCGGGTAGGCGGGTAAGTTCCCGGAGCCGGCGGGGACCAGGGCGGTTAACGTCACCTGCGTGCCACTTACCGCTAGCTAACAGCATCGGCAGCCTACCAGTTACCCTCTTACTCACTTACCCCATACCCGCTTACTGACTTACCCGCCGACCCGCTTTCCGGCTGCTACTTTTCAGAGTGCCCCTCCTCACCCTCACCGACCGCGGCCTCTACTGTGAGCCAGGCGACTTCTACGTGGATCCCTGGGAGCCCGTGGATCGCGCCGTGATCACTCATTCCCATGGTGATCACGCAACCTGGGGATCTCGAGCGTACCTCACCTCCGAGCCGGGGATCGGCGTGCTTCAGGCACGGCTCGACCCCACTGCGAAAATCCGAGGCGTTCGCTACGGTGAGGCGGTCAGCCTCAATGGAGTGACCATCTCGCTGCACCCCGCTGGTCACATTCTGGGGTCATCTCAAGTCCGCCTCGTCCATCGCGGGGAAGTCTGGGTCGTATCGGGCGACTACAAGACCGATCCGGATCCCACCTGTACCCCCTTCGAGCCGGTCCGCTGTCACACCTTCATCACCGAATCCACCTTCGGACTTCCGATCTACCGGTGGCCGCCCCAGGCCGAGGTATTCGCGGAAATCAACAGCTGGTGGCGGTTCAATGCATCAGTTGGCAAGACCAGCATGCTCTATGGCTACACGCTGGGGAAGGCGCAGCGGCTGATCGCTGGCCTGGATCCGTCTATCGGACCGATTCTCACCCACGGCGCCGTGGAGCGGATGACGGCAACGTACCGCCAGGCCGGGATCTCACTGCCGACCACGCATTATGCGGGGACCGCTGAACGCAGGGCTGATAGCAGTGACGCCATCGTCATTGCGCCTCCGCATGCGAGCGGGTCAACCTGGACCCGCCGGTTCGGCACTCAATCGACGGGCTTTGCCTCGGGCTGGATGCTGGTCCGGGGTGCCCGACGCCGGCGAGCCCTGGATCGCGGCTTTCCCCTGTCCGATCACGTGGACTGGCCCAGCCTGCTCCAAGTCATCGAAGCAACAGGAGCGGCGGAAGTCTGGGTAACGCATGGCTTCACCGGTCCGGTTGTCAGGTGGCTGAAGGAGCACAGAGTGGCTGCCCGGGCCGTGCAGACCCGTTTCGAGGGGGAGCGGGACGATGAGATAGTAGAAGGAATCGAGGAAGCGAAGCTCGGATCGTGAGACTTTTCGCTCGGCTCTTTACCGCCATAGACGAGACCAACGCCACCCATGAGAAAGTCGCTGCTTTGGTGGCGTACTTCCGAGGTGCTCCACCATCGGATGCGGCCTGGGCAGTGCACTTTCTCATCGGCCGTCGGCCCAAGAGGCTGGTTGGATCCCGGAAGCTCGCGGCCTGGGCATCCGTAGAAGCCGGCCTGCCGGAGTGGCTGTTCGACGAAAGCTATCAAGCCGTCGGAGACCTGGCCGAGACTATCACCCTCATCCTGCCGGCCGATGGAGTATCGAGTGAGCTGCCGCTCTCCCGTTGGGTGGAGGAGCGGTTGCTGCGACTCCGAGGGGAGGACGATGACGTGCAGCGTGAGGTGATGCTGCGCTCCTGGCGTGAGCTGGATCGTCGTGAGCGTTTCGTTTGGAACAAGCTGATAACCGGCAGCTTTCGGGTGGGAGCATCTCAACGATTGGTCATCCGTGCCCTTGCTGAGGTGAGCGGCGTCGATGAAGGGGTGATCGCTCACCGGCTCATGGGGGACTGGGAGCCCACAGCGGAGTTCTTCCAACGACTCCTCGCTCCCGATACCCGCGACGCTGATCTGAGCCGCCCCTATCCGTTTTTCCTGGCCCACCCATTGGAGGGAGAGCCCGCGGCACTCGGCCAAGCCGGCGAGTGGATTGCGGAGTGGAAATGGGATGGTATCCGGGCTCAATTCATCCGGCGGGCTGGAAAGACCTTTCTCTGGTCCCGAGGTGAGGAGCTGCTGGCCGGCCGATTCCCGGAGGTGGAGGAGATCGGAGCCCTCTTGCCGGATGGGACGGTCATCGACGGCGAGCTCTTGCCCTGGTCGGACGGCAAGCCACTCCCCTTCGCCCAGCTACAGCGGCGGATCGGCCGCAAGAACCTGGGCCGGAAGATCCTCGAAGACATACCCGCAGTGCTGATCGCGTACGACTTGTTAGAAGAGGGAGGCCGGGACATCCGGTCGCATCCGTTGAGCCAACGGAGGGAACGGCTCTCCTCTCTCGTGGGGACGGTGGCCAGCGCCGGCCGGCTGCTTCTCTCGCTGTCGCTCCCGTTCACCACGTGGGAGGACCTCGGCGACGCTCGGCGCGCCGCGCGGGAGGTGGGCGCCGAGGGCCTCATGCTCAAGCGGCTGTCGTCGGGGTACGGGGTTGGTCGGCGCCGGGGCGACTGGTGGAAGTGGAAAGTGGATCCACTGACCGTGGACGCCGTACTGATCTATGCCCAGGGTGGCAGCGGTAAACGCGCCGGCCTCTTCACCGATTACACCTTCGGGATTTGGGAAGGGAATCACCTGGTGCCGTTTGCCAAGGCGTACTCAGGCCTGAGCGACGAGGAGATCCGCAGGGTGGATCAATTCATCCGCCGGAATACGTTGGAGAAGTTCGGCCCGGTACGGACGGTCAAACCCGAGCTGGTATTCGAGCTGCACTTCGAGGGTATACAGCCCTCCACGCGCCACAAGAGCGGGATTGCGGTCCGCTTTCCTCGTATGGCCCGTTGGCGGACGGACAAAAAGCCGGAGGACGCGGATACGATCGAGACGGTGCGGGCGTTGCTCAAAAGCGTCACGCGGGAGGAACAGACGTAAGCGGGAAAGAACGAGCGTTATTCACCGATCACGGCCCACGCTCGTTTTTCCCCGCTCACGTTCTTTCTTCCTCGCTCACGCTTTTATTTAATTCATGCCCAACTACATCTGCATCACCTGCGGCGTGCAGTACGCCGAATCGGCCCTGCCACCGGAGCACTGCCTGATTTGCGAAGATGAGCGGCAATACCTTGGGTGGGAGGGTCAGAAGTGGACCACCCTCAAGGAGCTACAGACTAGCCACCGAAACCACCTGGATGTAGAAGGGCCTGAGCTCATCAGCATGGTCACCGAACCCAAATTCGCCATTGGCCAGCGGGCTCTTCATGTGCGCACCCCCGCCGGCAACGTCCTCTGGGACTGCCTCACGGTCATCGATGACCGAAGCGTGGCCGCCATTCAGGCGCTCGGCGGCGTCACCGCGATTGCGATCTCTCATCCCCATTACTACGCGTCGGTTGTGGAGTGGAGCCGAGCGCTGGGCGACGTTCCGGTGTATCTCCACGCCGCCGATGGGGAATGGGTGATGCGTCCCCACCCTGCCATCGTGTTCTGGCAGGGTGAGACCCACGAGCTGGTTTCAGGGCTCACCCTGATCCGGCTGGGCGGCCACTTTCCCGGCGGCGCCGTGCTCCACTGGGCCGGAGGGGCGCGGGGACAGGGCGCTCTCCTCACCGGAGACGTGGTCCAAGTGGGCCACGACCGCAAGACCGTAAGCTTCATGTTCAGCTATCCCAATTACATCCCGGTCAATGCCGCGACCGTACGCCGGATCGTCGATGCCCTCGAAGCCTGGCCGTTCGAGCAGATCTATGGTGCCTGGTTCGGCCAAAACATCAAGGAGAATGCGAAAGCAGCGGTCCGCTACTCCGCCCACCGCTACATCGCGGCGGTTTCTGAAGCCGACTAGCACTCACAGCAGCAGCCGCAGATGAACGCAGACACCAGGGAGATGTTCCTCGTTCATCTGCGTTCATCTGCGTCACCTGCGGCTAGTTTTCGCTGAGGCTCCTCGTCGAGAAAATGGTGTGACTGACGCTGAAGATGTGAGCCACAAGCCGAAGCGCCGGGGGTCCGCCCTCGCGGTGGACCTGCGTCGCGCTCGTGCCGCCCAGCGCCGCGCCGAGCGAGCGGCTGGCGCGGCGGCGGCGCTGCCAAGCCGGGCGGAGCCGTCGCCAACGATCGTCTGCGACGACCGCGATCCGATCGACTGTGTCCGCGAGTGGTTTGCCAGCGAAGGTTGGGAGCCGTTCGAATTTCAGGAGGAGGTCTGGCGCGCGTACCTGGCGGGTGAGAGCGGCCTGATTCACGCAGCGACGGGCACGGGCAAGACCTATGCGGCCTGGATCGGACCCGTCCTGGAATGGATGCAAGACTATCCAGCCGCACAGAGGAGCAGCCGCGCAGCCAGATCGTTGGGGCATGCGCCGCCACTTCGAGTCCTCTGGGTTACCCCGCTTCGCGCCCTGGCAGCCGACACGGAGGCCGCCCTGCGGGCGCCGATCCAGGACCTGGGTCTCCCCTGGACCGTCGAGTCGCGCACTGGCGACACCGCGCCTCGCGTGCGAGCACGCCAAAGTAGACGCCTTCCCACCGCTCTGATCACCACTCCCGAGAGCCTGTCGCTCCTCCTCACCTGGGCCGACACGCCGTCCCTGTTCGAGAATCTGGATCTGGTCGTGGTAGACGAGTGGCATGAGCTCATGTCTTCGAAGCGCGGGGTCCAGACCGAGCTTGCCCTGGCTCGACTCCGCCGCTGGCGACCCAATCTCCGCACCTGGGGACTTTCCGCCACGCTCGGCAATCTCGAGACCGCGCGTGACACTCTGCTCGGAATGACCGCGCAGGGTTTTGAGCGCGCCGGCCGGATCATCCGCGGCCTGGTTCCCAAGGCCCTCACCGTGGATTCACTCATCCCTGAGACCATGGAGCGTTTTCCCTGGTCCGGACAGATCGGCCTGCGACTCCTGCCGGAGGTCATCGCCGCCATCGAGGAGGGGAGAACCTCGCTGGTATTCACCAACACCCGAGCCACTGCAGAGCTCTGGTTCCAAGCCCTCCTGTCGGCGAGGCCGGATTGGGCCGGAGTGATTGCACTCCACCACGGATCGCTCGACCGCGACACTCGCGAGTGGGTGGAGGACGGCATCCGAGACGGGCGGCTTCGCTGCGTAGTCTGCACCTCGACCCTGGACCTTGGCGTCGACTTCACTCCGGTGGACCGCGTACTCCAGGTCGGTAGCCCCAAGGCGGTGGGGCGACTCATCCAGCGCGCGGGCCGCAGTGGACACCAGCCGGGTGCGGTCAGCCGGCTCACCTGTGTTCCCACCAATGCGCTCGAGCTGGTGGATGTCGCCGCCGCTCGCGATGCGCTCGGTCGGAGCGCCATTGAGTCCCGTCCCCCCGTGGAACGGCCGCTTGACCTTCTTGCCCAGCATGCAGTGACAGTAGCGGTGGGAGGCGGATTCCGGCCCGCTGAACTGCGCGACGAGGTGCGCACCACACGAGCCTACCGCGACCTCAGCGATGGGGAATGGAACTGGGTGATGGATTTCATCACCCGGGGCGGCTCCGCGCTCGGTGCCTATCCCGAGTACAACAAGGTGGTCGAGCGCGACGGGCTGTACGTGGCCCGCGACCGAATGGTGGCCATGCGCCACCGGATGTCGATCGGCACCATCGTGAGCGAGGCCGCGATGAAGGTGCGTTTCGTTCGGGGAAGGACTATCGGAACCGTGGAGGAAAACTTCATTGCCCGGCTCCGCTCCGGAGATGTGTTCACGTTCGCCGGGCGCACCTTGAAATTCGTCCGGGTGCGGGACATGACCGCCTGGGTGCGGAGCTCCAACGAGACTACATCGGTCGTGCCGCACTGGACCGGTGCTCGGCTGGCGCTCTCGCCAGAGCTTGCCGCCGCGGTGCGAGGGAAGCTCGACCAGGCACGGCAGGGTGTCTTCGAGGGACCAGAGATGGAGGCGGTACGACCGATACTGGAGCTTCAGGCCAGGTGGTCCACCGTTCCCGCGGCTGACGAGCTGTTGATCGAGCGGGTACAGACCCGGGAAGGCCACCATCTCTTCTTTTACCCGATCGAAGGTCGACTGGTCCACGAGGGCCTGGCTGCCTTGTTTGCCTATCGACTGGCTCAGCTGGGTCCTATTACCTTCACGCTGGCCGCGAACGATTACGGGTTCGAGCTGCTCTCCCCCGAGGGGGTCAGGCTGGAAGAGGCACTCGAGGACGGGCTGGTCTCGCCGGATCACCTCCTGCACGATATACCGGCGAGCCTCAATGCTGCTGAACTGGCCAGGCGCCAGTTCCGGGAGATCGCCCGCGTTGCCGGCCTTATTTTTCAGGGTTATCCGGGCAATAACAAGAGTGTGAAACAGGTGCAGGCATCCAGCGGGCTGTTGTATGATGTGTTCGCTCGCTACGATCCGGAGAACCTGCTGCTGTTTCAGGCCCATCGCGAGGTCCTGGAAAAACAACTGGAGCGGAGCCGTCTCGGTCGTACCCTGGAACGGCTGGCCGCTGGCCGGATCACCATCAAGGCTGTCGAGCGGCCCACGCCACTCGCATTCGCGCTCCTGGTTGACCGGGCCCGGGAGCAGGTAAGCTCGGAAAGGTTTCTGGATCGGGTGCGGCGGTTGGTGGCGCCGCTGGAGCGCGCGGCGGGCAACGGGAATGCTCGCATCGCTCGGGGAGGGGGTAGAGGATTTCGATGACGGATCTGATGTTGAGGATCGCCGGAGAGGAGGTATATCTCCTGGCCGAGCGG
This sequence comes from Gemmatimonadales bacterium, assembly GCA_025929805.1. Lineage (GTDB taxonomy): Bacteria > Gemmatimonadota > Gemmatimonadetes > Gemmatimonadales > GWC2-71-9 > CAVVWJ01. The sequence continues at coordinate 6,888 of JAICPP010000030.1, forward strand.
GCCCTTTGGTGGCCCAACGCGAGCACGCTGGTCGTCGCCGACCTCCATTGGGGCAAGGCGTCGACCTTCCGGGCTGTAGGCATCCCCATTCCGATCGGCACCACCAGCGACGACTTGGCTCGGCTCGACTCAGCGCTTACCCGTACTGGGGCTCGTCGCATGGTGGTCCTCGGCGATCTCTTCCACGCCAAGGCCGGTCGGGTTGCCTCTCACACGCTCGCGGAGCTGCGCCGCTGGCGATCCTTGGCTGCCCCCGTCGAAATCCTGCTGGTTCGAGGCAACCACGATCGCCACTCCGGCGATCCACCAAGTGATCTGCGCATCAACTGCGTCAATGCACCCGCGTTTGTCCCCCCCTTCGTGTTCCGGCACGAGCCGGCTGATCGCGGCGACGGGTATGGCCTGGCTGGCCACGTGCATCCCGGGATCACGCTGATGGGCCGCGGTCTCCAGCGGGAGACCCTTCCCTGCTTCGTGATCGGACCACTCGGAGCCTTGATCCCCGCTTTCGGAAGCTTCACCGGCTTGGGACTGGTCGAGCCGGGCCCCGGTGATCGTGCATTCGTGGTGGTGGAGGGGGAAGTTCTGGAGGTGAGCCTTCCGGTGGATCTCGGACCTAACGCCTACCCCGCAGAGTTGCATGAGGTGTCTCATGCTGAGAGTCGAGGATCGGGGCTCGATCACGGAGTCGAACACTAAGGCTTGAGCTCGACGGTACACCAGGGGAAACCAATGCCGGCACCACACCAGCGACTGGTCGCTTTCAGAGAGCTCCACCAGTCTGGCTGCTTCGTCATTCCCAACCCATGGGATGTCGGCAGTGCCCGCCTGCTCGCCCGGCTCGGCTTCAAAGCGCTCGCCACCACCAGCTCCGGCTTCGCCTGGTCGCTGGGCCGTCCCGACAATCACGTTTCTCTGGACGAGGCTCTGGCCCACTTCCGTACGATCGCCGCAAGTGTCGAGCTCCCGATCAACGGAGATTTTGAGGGTGGCTTTGCGGTTGAGCCGGAGCAAGTTGCAGGCAACGTCCGTCAGGCAACCACCACGGGCATTGCCGGTCTCTCGATCGAAGACTCCACCGGGGACAGCGCGCAACCGCTCTTCGATTTTGAGCTGGCAGTCGACCGGATCCGGGCGGCCCGCAGCGCGATCGACGAGAGCCGGACCGGCGTGCTCCTGACCGGACGCTCAGAAGGGTTTATCGTGGGCCGGCCTGATCTATTGGAGACCATCCGCCGGCTGACCGCGTACGCGGAAGCGGGCGCCGATTGTCTCTATGCTCCGGGTATCCGTACCAGACCAGAAATCACTGCCGTGGTTGCCGCAGTGGCCCCCAAACCGGTCAACATCCTCGTCGGAAGCGACTTCACCACCGTGGCCGAGCTTGCCCAGTGGGGCGTGCGGAGAATCAGCGTGGGCGGGGCACTCGCGCGGGCAGCGTGGACCGGCTTTCTCCAGGCAGCCGGTGAGATCGCCGACCATGGCAGCTTCGTCGCACTGGGAGGTTCCGTACCTTTCGCGGAGATCAATGACTCCTTCATGCCGGTCGCGACCGGAGCAGCCTCTTAGGCCTTACCACTTCTGGCGTTGTTCCCCTGCGGCAGTAGATTCGACCTTCTGGTTTGCCCCACCTGGTGACCTCGACTGGAGCGGTAATCTATGCCCAATACAGCTCGCCGCGCCTCGTTTCCTCGGCTAGCGCTGTTCGGCTGCTTGTTTGTTCTCGCCGGATGCGCCGGCGTTACTCCCATTCGCGACCTCCTCGACGACCCTTCCCGTTACGACGGAAAGACAGTGCGGATAGAGGGCCGGGTCAGGGGCGCGGCCGGTGGCCTGGGCGTGGGCGCCTATGAGGTCGAGGACGATACTGGCCGGCTCACCGTCGTAAGTGACGAACGCGATCCCCCGCGGACCGGCGCCAACGTCGGGGTGAAGGGAAAGTTCCAGGCACTCCTGAGCCTTGGCATCAAGAGCCTGGCAGTGCTCCGGGAGGAAGACCGCTTCGAGCCCTGACGAGCAGTCTCTCCGCGTCTGGACTATAGGACACTCCACTCGTAGCGAAGACGAATTCCTCGCTCTCCTCGCCGAGCAGAGTATCGAGGCCGTCGCAGATGTGCGTCGGCACCCTGGCTCCAGGCGGATGCCGCAGTTCGGGAGCGCCACACTCAGAGCCAGCCTGGCAGCGCGGGGTCTCGAGTATCTCTGGCTGCCCGCGCTCGGAGGCCGGCGGAAGCCGTTGCCCGATTCGCCCAACACAGCGTGGCGTAATAGCTCATTTCGCGGGTACGCCGACTATCTGCACACGGAGTCCTTCGCGGAGAGCCTCACAGAGCTGATCAGCCTGGCTCATGGCATGCGCACAGCCGTCATGTGCGCTGAGGCGCTGTGGTGGCGCTGTCACCGGGGGTTGATCGCGGACGTCATGAAGTGGCTCGGCTTCGAGGTAATCCACATCGTGGGGCCGCGCTCGTGCGCTGTACACCCCTACACCTCTGCCGCCCGACTCATTGCTGGCCGACTGACCTATCAACCACCCACTCAGACGTCTTTATTCCCCTAGTCGGAGAATTCTTGCTCCGGGTTCCCGCCATACTCTTCGCAGCCATCGCGAGTGCGGCTGTCGATTTCGCGGCGGTTCAAACGACTACTTGGCGTCCACGAGTTGTCCACCCAATCTGTGAGGAAGCCATGAAGTACCTGTGCCTGATCTACGAGAACGAGAAGAACTGGGAGTCCCTGCCGCCCGCCGAGTCGGAAGCCATTATGAACGAATACTTTGCATTCACGGAGGAGATCCGGAAGAACGGCAAGTATGTGGCCGGCGAGGCGCTCCAGCCCACAGCCACCGCCACCACAGTGCGGGTCCGGAACGGCAAAGTCTCGACCACGGATGGGCCATTTGCCGAAACCAAGGAGCAACTGGGCGGCTTCTACATGATCGAGGCCAAAGACCTGAACGATGCCATCCAGGTCGCGGCCAAGATCCCCTCGGCCCGAATGGGGTCGATCGAGGTGCGCCCCATCATCGACTTCTCCCAGGAGGCGGCCAAGCGGGAGCAGGCCGCTGGAGCTACAGCCTGAGGGAGTCGCGAGTCGCGAGTCGCGAGTAGTCCTTATCGGATCACGCTCGTGACTCGCGACCTGATACCTGGCGACTGATCATTGTGCCGCTCGACTCGATCGAACAGACCTACCGGTCGGAGTCTCGCCGAGTTCTGGCGACTCTCATCCGCCTGCTGGGAGATTTCGATCTGGCGGAGGAAGCGCTGCAGGACGCCTTCGCCGCAGCGGTGGAGCGCTGGCCCACTGAGGGTGTGCCCGCCAACCCCCGGGCGTGGCTCATCTCGACCGGACGTTACAAGGCCATCGATGGACTTCGCCGGCGCGCCCGTTTCGATGGCTCGCTTGTCTCGATCGCAGAGCGCCTGGGGGACGGCATCACCCCAGCACACGAGGTCAATGACGAAACGGTAGAGGATGACCAGCTCCGCTTGATCTTCACCTGCTGTCACCCTGCCCTGCCCCCGGATGCCCAGATAGCGCTCACTCTGCGCGAGATCTGCGGCCTCACCACCGAAGAGATCGCGCGGGCGTTTCTTGCACCGGCACCCACGGTGGCACAACGGATTGTGCGGGCCAAGGCCAAGATCAAGGCGGCGAAGATCCCCTATCAGGTCCCGGCGCGCGCCGATCTGCCGGAGCGACTCGCGGCGGTCCTCCACGTCATCTACCTCGTTTTCAACGAGGGCTACTCCGCATCCTCCGGCACCTCCCTCACCCGCCACGACCTCTCGGCCGAGGCGATTCGCCTGGGGCGGCTCCTGGTGGAACTGTTGCAGGAGCCGGAGGCGATGGGACTTCTTGCGTTGATGTTGCTGCATGAATCTCGGCGTGAAGCGCGAACCACGGCAGACGGTGAGCTGGTGCTGCTGGACGGGCAGGACCGCTCGGCGTGGAACCGAGAGCAAATTGCCGAGGGCGTTGAGCTGGTGGAGCGGGCCATGCGTTCCCGCCAGATCGGGCCTTATACGCTGCAGGCCGCCATTGCCGCGGTGCATGCGGAAGCTCCCAGCCCGGAAGCGACGGACTGGGCCGAGATCGTCGGATTGTATGACGTACTGCTCAGAGCGGATCCTTCGCCGGTCATCGAGCTGAACCGCGCCGCTGCGGTCGCAATGCGTGACGGTCCAGAGGCAGGGCTCGCGATCATCGACGAGATTCTCGCCCGGGGGGAGCTGGCAGATTATAACCTGGCGCACTCCGCGCGGGCGGAACTGTACCGCAGGCTGGGCCGCACCGTGGAAGCCATCGGTGCCTATCGGCGGGCGCTGGAGCTAACGCAGCAGGAGCCTCAACGCCGCTTCATTCAACGAAGGGTCCGAGAGCTGGCTTGAGGCCACTCCTGATTGGTGGCTGCGAACGCAGTGGAACCACGATGCTGGGAGCGATGGTGGGTAGCCACTCCCAATGCGTCTGTGTTCCCGAGAGCCAGTTCATCGATCACCTGCTTGGCCGCAAGGATCTGGACCCAGCTGCCATACGGCCCGCCAAGGTGCTTGCCCTGATCGAGGCGGACCCCCGATACCGCCTGCTCTGGCGTCCTGCCCTCGATCCAGCGTCACTCGATCCGTCCGAGCTCGGAACCACGCTATCCCAGGTGCTCTCCTCCCTGGTCCGAGCATATGGGCGGCGGCTGCAAAAGCCGTCGGCCACGGTCTGGGTCGATCACACACCCACCAACTTCAAGCGCGGCCTGACCATGCTTCGCCTGTTCCCGGAGGTGCGGTTCATCCATCTCGTGCGGGATGGCCGGGCCGTCGCCGCATCACTTCTTCCGCTGGACTGGGGGCCCAACAACATCATGCATGCGGCCGAGTTCTGGATGGCGCGCTGCGCGGCGGGATTGGGCGCGGAGCTGGAGTTGGCCGATCGGGTGCTGCGAGTGCGCTATGAAGACCTCGTGACTGATCCTGAGGCGAACTTGCGGCGGATCGCGGACTTTGCCGGCCTGGAGTATGAGCCTGCCATGGCACAGGGAGGCGGTCACCGGCCCAGCCGCTACAACGAGCGCCAGCACCATTTGGTGGGCCAGGCTCCCGAGCGTTCGCGGGTGCACGGCTGGCAGGACAGCCTCACTCCGCGAGAGATCGAGATCTTCGAAGCCGAGGCGGGAGAGTTTTTGGAGACACTGGGATACCAAGCGCGATACGGCATTCGAGCGCGGCCGGCGCATCCCACCGAGGTATTCCGGATGAGAGTCGGCGATCTCGCGCGGCGAGCGCACAATAACGTGCGGCGACGGTGGCGGATGTTGCGCGCGCGATAGGCAGATCTACCGGACAGTCCGCCTCGCCACCCGTGGTACTTGCCGACTAGCGTCCCGCGGGTACCTTCGTTCTTTCTGCAGGTTCCATCCACAATCCGCAGCAGCCGCATGGCAGACCAACGTCGCACGCGCGTCTTGGCTGATCCTTTCGGCGGGTTTCAACCCGCCGTCGCCCCTTCGTTCCTGATATCCCTTCGCCACCTCAGTTGGAAGGAGTCCGCCATGCGCCCGTTTCATGTCGTCCCTCTGCTCGCCGGTTGCGCGCTCGTAATAGCCGGCTGCAGTGACAACAACGTCACCGAGCCTAACATTCAAGTCACCAGCTTGGTCCACTTGTTACCGGACCATAACACCTTAAGGGCCAAGCTGCGCGCAGTGCTGGAGGAGCAGAACGGCGGCCTCGGCTTCGAGATGTGGGGCACTATTCTGGACCGTAACGGCAAGGTCGTAGACGTGGTCTTTAGTGGAGAGCAACGGGGTGACCAATGGCCTGGCAGCCGGGTGATCTCGGCCCAAAAGGCCAACACCGCAAATGCGTTCAGTCTTGAAGGCTTTGCGTTGAGCACTGCCAATCTCTTCGCAGCCGTGCAGCCCGGCGGGAGTCTTTTTGGGCTCCAAGAGAGCAATCCGGTAGATCCCAGAGTAGCCTATGCCGGACCAGTCTCAGCCTACGGTACAAACCACGATCCCATGATTGGTCGGCGGATCGGTGGCATCAATGTGTTTGGCGGTGGGCTGGCCCTTTATTCGGCTGACGGCCGGCTGCTCGGCGGCCTCGGCGTAAGCGGGGACACCTCCTGCACCGACCACATCATCGCCTGGAAGCTCCGCCACTCGCTCAATCTCGATAACGTGCCCGCCGGCCCGGCCGAAGACAACATCAACGTGAACGGCACCGACAATATTATCTATGTCGTGGACGAGCTGAGCGGGTTCGAGCACCCGATCTGCTTCGACCTGGATGATCAGGGTAGCCACGAAGATATTGCGAACGCCTTGCCGGAAAGCCACCCGGTTGGTCCCGACGAGTAATGCGATCTGCGCCCGGCTCCGGCCGGGCGCTCACCCGCGGTTTCCGCGGGCTATCAAAGTGCCCGAGTGGAATATCCGCTGCGGTCTGGAAGTACGGGGGCGTGGTTGAAGCTAAGCGCTCACCACCTTGGGTATATTTCGGCTTATCCCCATCCGAGGTGTTTCCGGTGAAACCGATTCTGCTCGGCCTAGTGGTCGCGGTCGCAGTGCCAATTGGTCCGGCCGCTTACGCCCAGGCGCCCGATCAAGCCCACCATCACGGAACCGGTCAGCTGGGGAAGGTCATCTTCTCGGTTACCTGCGCACCTGAGGCACAGCAGCGGTTCGAGCACGCCATGGCGGTGCTGCACTCCTTCTGGTGGGATGAGGGGGATGCCGCATTCAACCGCGTGCTGGAAGCGGACTCACGATGCGCAATGGCCTATTGGGGATTGGCCATGAACGCGTGGGGCAATCCCTTTGCCGGCGGTCCCGCGGATGCGGGGCTCACCCGTGGAGCAGAAGCAGCCGCCAAGGCTGCCTCACTCCCGGCACGCACTCCTCGCGAACGAGGGTTCATTGGGGCAGTCGCGGCGCTCTACCGTAATCACGACAACACCTCCAACAGCACTCGACTGCAAGCGTATGCCGATACCATGGCGCGGCTGTATGGGGATTTTCCCACGGACACCGAAATCGCCACGTACCATGCACTGGCGCTGGTAGCCACTGCTCCCAAGACCGACACCACGTTTGTCCAGCAGAAACGCGCGGCCGAAATCCTGAACCCCCTGTTCACCAAGTATCCCAATCATCCCGGCCTGGCTCACTACATCATCCATTCCACCGACTCGCCTCAGCTGGCGCAGTATGGTCTCGATGCCGCCCGGCGGTATGCCAGGATCGCGCCGGCCGCGCCCCACGCGCAGCACATGCCTTCCCACATCTTCATTCGGTTAGGCTACTGGGAAGAGAACATAGAATCGAATCGCCAAGCGTACCGGGCAGGGATTTCCCACGCCGAGGCGATGGGTATCCCGCCGGCCGGCGAGCAGCTTCATGCTCTCGATTATGCGGTCTATGGCTATCTCCAGCGGGGGCAGGACTCGCTGGCCCGGGCAACCGTGGCGACCGCGCAAGGTCTCGAAATCGCGCCCGGCAAGAGCCTGGTGGGCGACTACAACCGGACGGCCATGGCAGCGCGGGTTCCCCTGGAGGGAGGCGATTGGAAGGCGGCCGCGAGCTTTCCGGTGGCGGCGATGCAGGGCCTGGGTACGCCAACGATGTTGAGTCGCTTCACTCGTGCCATTGGTTCGGCGCGAAGTGGAAACCCCGCGGCGGCTCGGTCCGAGGTGGCTGCCCTGGATTCGCTGGCCGATAAGTTGACCGAGAGCAAGGAGACTTACTGGTCACGGGTCGCCGGAATCAAACGGGACGCGGCTCGAGCCTGGGTACTCTTTGCCGAAGGCGATACCGCGGCCGGGCTCGCCCTGGCGCGCGCTACTGCGGACACCGAGGAGGTCACCGACAAGCATCCGGTGACCCCGGCAGAGCTGTTGCCCGCCCGCGAGCTCGAGGCCGACATGCTGCTGGAAGCCGGACGATACGGCGAGGCGAGAAAGGCCTATCTAGCTACGCTGGCCAGAGAGCCGGGGCGGGCGCGCAGCATCTACGGAGCGGCAGTGGCCGCCGAGCGGGCAGGCAACCGAGCCGATGCCGATGCCGGATACCGAAAGCTGTTGAAGCTTATGAGCAAGGCCGACGGCCAGCGGCCGGAACTGAGGAAGGCCAGGAGGTTCCTGAAAGGCGCGGCATCAAAGTCGTGACGCCGGCGTCCTCCTAGTACAGGACCGGGCGGGGACGCGTGGCAATGCCAATACCAGGACGGCCGCGAGGTGGACACCTGCCTCCACCCCTCACTCCGATGATACCACCCCGCACCGTAGGGATCTCATCAACTGGATCGACGGCGGTCGATGGCCCGCTGCTCACCGGGATTACCGTGATGGTTTTCCCCGGCGGGAGCTCGCGGTCATTAGCCGGCTCCGATGCGGTGCTGACTGGCCGGGCTGCCGTGTCTGCGGGGCTGAGCGCGAGCGCAGGTGCGGGCGCAGCGGCGGTCTCGGACTCAATCGTACTGCGCCGTGGGGCTGGCCGTATCCCGGCGGTCGCTATCCGTCCAGGAGTTCTGCGAATCGCGGGCTGCTGCAGCTCCACCGCGGAGGCGATCTCCACTTCTGGGGCCTGTGCCGGAAGCGTGAGGTCTCGCTCGATGACCGAGAGTGCGGCCTCTGTCCGTTCCTGGGATCCGCAGCCCGCGACGACTATCACCACGGCGGTGAGCGGGAGCAGAAAAAAGGTGCGCATGAGACCTCCGTGCTGGAATAGTGGTGTCCATCAGGCTAAATGACGACGAGCCGGAGCTCTTTCACACAAGCGCGCCCTACCGCCGGACCGCCGGACCGACCGTTTCGAACCGCGCCTCCGTACCGGGCACACCCCGAGGACCGAAAGTACGCTCGACGAAGATCATGCTGCCGTCGCGGCCGACCAACACTACAGTGGAAGAGCGGGTGCCATAGTCGTCCGAGGCGATGAAGGCCGACGACAGAAGCCGCTCCCATTCGCGTCCCACGCCGGTCGATGGCAGTTGGTCGTCGCTCGCCCGATCGCGGTTGGTCAACAGCGCGAACAGGGCCGCGATCGGCTCGGATGCTCCGGCACTCAAGAGGGCGCCGAAGGCCGTCTTCGTCGCCTCCACCTTGGGCCAGGGAGTATCGAGCAGGTGATTGCTGAGCCCGTATACGCCGGGGGCGAGCACGCGGAGTCGACCCTCGCGATTGGAGTAATAGAACAAGCCCGCTGCATTACCCGCGATCAGGTTGAAGCCGTTGTAGAGGCCGGCCTCACTGTGGACGCGCTCCATATACTCGCGGGGGCCGGTGCCCATCGTCAGGAAGTCGCTGACCAGCCGTCCGCGCGACCGGGGCGCAGGGCTCTCGCGCTGCCCTTGCCGGTAGTTGGTGACGGCCGCGAGCCGCCCCCGTCGATCGATACCGAGCCAGGTACCGCCAGCCTTGAGGTCGCGTCCGGCTAGAACGGACGGGGCGTCGGCCCAGAACGCGGCGGGCATCGTCGGTCGATCGTAGAATTCGTCGCGGTTGGCAGCAACGATCAACGAATACTCGGGGTGGGAATCCAGGGCGAGCAGAACCAGGCACATGCAGGAAGATAGGACGTCTCGCCGGTAGGGCGGTACAACGGTACCGCCTGCCCTGAGTGGAGCGAAGGGGCGTATGTTTCCGGCGGCCGTGTCGCTGACGGTGTGGTTTCTCGCGCGTGGGTCGGCATTAGCACACCGCGTCCGGGACGTATGATTGCCGCTGACCGGCGGGAGGCACCATGAAGGCGATCGTGCAGGAGGGCTATGGCTCGCCGGACGTGCTGAAGCTGCGCGAAGTCGACATGCCGGCCTCCGGCGACGACGGAGTGTTGGTGGAGGTGCTCGCCGCGTCGGTTAACGCGCTCGACTGGCACCTGGCGCGAGGCGTGCCGATCTTCATTCCGATCCTCGAGGCCATCCGCGCACCGAAGCATCGCGTCCGCGGCATCGATCTGGCCGGCCGGGTGACGGCGGTCGGAAAGACCGTCACCCGGTTCAAGCCGGGTGACGAGGTACTCGGAGGGGCGGACGGCAGCTTCGCCGAATTCGCCGTGACCACGGAGAAGCGACTGGCGCCGAAGCCGGCGGGCATCACGTTCGAGCAGGCGGCGACGCTCAATGTCGCCGGGCTCACGGCGCTGCAGGGGCTGCGCGACCGGGCGCGGGTGCGCGCCGCGCAGCGCGTGCTCGTCAACGGCGCCGGCGGCGGCGTCGGGACCTTCGCTGTGCAGGTCGCGAAGTGGCTCGGCGCGCACGTCACCGCCGTCACCCGCGCCGGGAGCGCCGAGCTCGTCCGCTCCATCGGCGCCGACGAGGTCATCGATCATGACGCCGAAGACTTCACCAGCAGCCGCGACCGCTGGGAGGTCATCTTCGACATTGGCGGAAACCGGCCGTTCAGCCGCTGCCGCCGTGTCCTGAAAGCAGACGGAATCCTCGTCGCCATCGGCGGCCCGGCGGGACGATGGATCGCGCCCGCCGGGCGACTGCTCAAGGCCGTGATGCTATGGCCGCTCACCCGGCACCGGCGGGTCGTCCCGTTCGTCGCGAAACCCGATCCGGAAGGGCTCACGCTGCTGGCGGGGCTCGTCGAGCGCGGAACGATCACTCCGGTCATCGACCGGCGTTACCCGCTGAGCGAAACCGCCGAGGCGGTCCGGCTCCTCGGTGCAGGACACATGCGGGGTAAGGCCGTAATTAGCACGCGGTGAGGCGGTCCGAGGCAAGTCGCCGCAGCTGATGCTCGGTCCGTTGTCAGCGCCAAATGATCCCCTGGAAGGGGGCCACCATGTGGATGCACCTCAGGCCGGGCGGCAGCTCACTCCTCCTCTTAGTACTTGCCGGGAGCTGTTCGCCAGCTCTTGGCCAGTCGTCGGTGGTCGCGGATCGCGCCGACACGGGTGTCATCCTCCGACCTGCCGACGGCGAACGGGTCCCGCCTTTTCAGGACGGTCGCACCATGCTGCTCAAGATCGGACCGAGCCTCACCTCCTCTCAGGAACTCTTCATCGCTGCGGAGGAGATGCCGCCCGGGACCGCCATCCCGCTGCACCGCCACGAACGGCACGAGGAGGCCTTGTTCCTCCATCGAGGGCGGGTCACCGTAACCCTGGGAACACGCCGGGTGGTCGCCGAAGCGGGCACGTTCGTTTATATCCCGGCCGCCACGTGGATCGGCGTAGAGAATACCGGACGGGAGCCGGCCATGGTGGTGGGCATTTTCGCGGAGGCGGCGGTCGAACCGTGCTTTCGGCGACTCATTCAACGGCCGAGCCCGGCTGATTCGGTGCGGCTCGAGCAGCACTGCGCGATGACCTTCAAGGGAACGGCCCGGTGAGTGGCGCGTCGATAGTTGGGATCGTGCTCTTGGTCTTCCTGGTCGCTGTGTTGGTGTCGACGCCTTGGCGACGGCTCCCTCTCATCGGCCGATATTGAGCTCTGGTGGCTGGTCGCAATACCCTGGTACACGAGGTGGAACATGGATCTGGACGACCTTCCCATCGGCCGGGTGCTCACCCGCCGCGAAGCATTGGGCCTCCTGGGCTCCACCGGCACGCTTCTCCTGCTCGGCTCCTCCGCTTTGAATGCCGACGCTTCCCGAGCCGGTAAACCGCGCTATCCCTGCGTCGTTCGGCCGGCTAGCACCGCGGGTCCCTACTACGTGGACGAGAAGCTCAACCGCAGCGACATCCGGGGCGACCCATCCGATGGTACCGTCAAGCTGGGGGCACTACTGGTCCTGATTATAAACGTCTCCAGCATCGCCGAGGGCAGCTGCGTCCCGCTCGAGGGTGCCGTGGTGGACGTCTGGCATTGCGATGCCGAAGGGGTGTATTCCGACGCTGTGGACCCAAACTTCGACACTACCGGCAAGAAATTCCTTCGCGGATACCAAGTCACTGACAAGAATGGGGTGGCGAAGTTCATCACCATCTACCCCGGCTGGTATTCCGGCCGGACGGTCCACATCCACTACAAGATCCGCTCGCCCGCCTCGGCGCAGTCGCCGTACGAGTTCGTGAGTCAGATCTACTTCGACGAGGGGATGAGCGATCGGATCTACGCCAAGCCGCCCTATGCCACCCGAGGCAAGCGGAACGTGTCCAACCTCACCGACCGGCTATACAACAGGGATGGCGGGCGGCAATCCATGCTGGCGGTGACGCCCTCGAAGGGCGGGTACGCAGGCACATTCGACGTCGCCCTCGACCTATCCTAGAACACCGAAGTCGCGTGGCAGTAAACCGGTTGGCTCTGGCTTTCCTGTCGATCGCATTGCTGTGGGCGTGCGGGGACAATCCCGGAGGCATGCGTCCTGCGTTCTACGCTGTGCCCGGTGAGAGCGCGCTTCCGTTCTCCGAGGCGGTCGAGTCGGTGACATGCTCTACCTCTCAGGTCAACTCGGAACCGACAGCACCGGTCGGCTGGTAGCGGGAGGCATTGGTCCCGAGACGCGGCAGGCCCTAACGAACATCGCCGCCGTCCTCGATCGCCATGGCTCCTCCCTGGATCAGGTGGTGAAGTGCACCGCCATGCTGGCGGACATAAAAGAGTGGGCCATGAATGAGGTGTACCTGAGCTTCTTCCAATCGCACCGCCCAGCTAGAAGCGCGTTCGGAACCAGTGGCCTTGCCCTGGGAGCGCGGCTGGAGCTCGAGTGCATGGCCGTCGTGGATGGAGAGAGCGAAGCGGGGGTTCAGTGATGGAGCGCTATACGATTTGTGACTTCCCGGTTCGGGTGATCAATACCCGGCCAGACATCGATACCGCTCAGGTGCTCGAGCGCCTATCCCGGGCGCTCGATTTAATAGCCACCCATGTGCCGCGGCGGTTCCGGCGGATGCGGCAGGACCTCGCCGGATTCGTCATCCAGCGGTTTCCCTGCCGGGGAGCGTTCTTCCCTCTGGAACGAGAGTGCTTGGTGGAGCTCACCTTTACGGTGAACCCCCAGCACACGGCTGCGGAGATTGCCGCGTCGATCGTGCACGAGGCAACTCACGCCCGCGTGGCGCAGATGTGCGGAGTCCTTCCGCCGGACCAGCGCCCCCGCGAGGAGCGGCTCTGCCGCGCAGCAGAGCTGGAGCTGGGCCTCGCGCTGCCCAACGGTCAGGTCGTGGTGGAGCGCGCCCGATCCGCCCTCCGGATGGCCGATCAGGAGGTTGCACCTGCGGTGGATTGGGACGAGGGCGCGCGCCGCGTCGCTGCGGCAGACGCCAAGGCTAGACGGCACCTATGACCTGGTGTGCTGGGGAGGGACCGCTCGTCGTCTCGATGAGTGCGGAGCATAACCATGCGAGTCTTGCTACTGGCTATTGCAGTCTGTGGCGCTTTTGCCTGTGCCCGCCTTAACGATCCGCACAGCGGGCCCGATCACTTTTTCGTCCCTCTTCTACCACAGCTTGGCTACGCAATCAAGCGGGTGATCGGGAAGGAAGCCCCGATCACACTGGTCGCACATGATGGCTCTGTCTGCCGCACGTCACGCGAGCGCTATGCGAATACGGACGAGGGCAGATGGATAGTCTGCATTTGGAACCTGCCGAGCCTTGATTCGACAGAGCCGCATAGGAGTGGCCAGCAGTCAGGGCCTCAGCTTGCGACTGCCGAATCCCCGATCTTACGCTGAACCGCAGGAACAGATCATCCTGCTGGGCTGGATTATCCATCTCTGGCCGGCCCTGGATGCGGCGCTATGGAAACCGCGGGGCGGCCACACCGTCTGAGCTACCGGTCCCCGGTCCCCGGTTCGTGGTCCCCTCTTAATCCGCGAACGTGACCACCGGCTCCGGCGCGAGTCTGGACTCCCACCAGAGTCGCGCATGTTCCCGGCTCCAGTTCTCGTTCAGCTCGATGGCAGCCAGCCGGTCCGCCAGCTCCCTCGCACTGGCTGGCCGGTCCTCCGTTGCCTTGGCCAGACAGGACAGCACGATCTCGTCCAGCTCGGCAGGGATATGGAAGAGGCTGTAGAGTGACGGCGGCTCGGCCGGCGTATGGATATGCCGGGCCATGATCTGCACCACCCCTTGGCCCTCGAATACCTGCCGCCCCGTCAGCATCCAGTAGGCAACACAACCGAGGGAGTAGATGTCGGTGCGCTGGTCTACCGCCTCCCCCATCGCACTTTCCGGCGAGAGATACGCCGGGGTGCCGGTGACCATGTTGGGGGCAGTGAGTCCGGGGTCCTGGTTTCCGTCGAAGGTGGCGCTCTTGACCAGGCCGAAGTCGAGCACCTTTACGTAATCGTAGTAGTGACCCATGCAGCAGACGTGAATGTTTGCCGGCTTTATGTCCCGGTGGATCAGCCCACGATCGTGGGCCTCCGCCAGCGATTCACACGCTTGCTGCAGAATGTGAATGGTGCGGGCCGGCGACAGGGGACCATGTTCCTCGACCAGCGTCTGGAGATCCATCCCGTTGAGCAACTCCATTACATAGTAGAAGGTGCCGTCACCCGATACCCCGAAGTCATACAGCTGAATGGTGTGCGGGGAACGGAGATTGGCCGCAGCCA